>JBDLIK010000215.1:0-6138 GCA_039714895.1 Myxococcota bacterium
CGCCCGCAAGGAGTGCCGAGCGAAGCCTGTGGTGCGAGCTGGCTCCGCCAGCGGGCGGACCCACCTGCAAGCGCCGACAGGCGCGCGCAGCGAGGCGCAGCCGAGCGAAGCCCGTGGTGGTTCCGGGCTTAGCCCGGAACCGGACCCACAGCTGGGCGGCTACATGTCCATGCCGCCCATTCCGCCCATGCCTCCCATTCCGCCCATGCCCTCCATGCCACCCATGCCGCCCGGCATGCCGCCGCCGCTCTCCGGCTCGGGCTTGTCGACGACGGTGGCCTCGGTGGTGAGCAGCAGCGCGGCCACGCTGGCGGCGTTCTGCAGCGCCGTCCGCACCACCTTGGTGGGATCGATGACGCCTGCCTCGACGAGGTCACCGTACTCCTCGGTGGCCGCGTTGAAGCCGAAGCTTCCCTTCCCGGACTTGACCTTGTCCACCACGATCGAGCCCTCGACCCCGGCGTTCTCCGAGATCCAGCGCAGCGGTGCCTCCACCGCCCGGGCGAGCAGTCGGACGCCCGAGCGCTCCTCGTCCGAGAGCCCCTCGTCGAGGCCATCGAGCGCGCGCTGGGCGCGAAGCAGGGCCACGCCTCCGCCGGGTACGATGCCCTCTTCCACCGCCGCGCGGGTGGCGTGCAGGGCATCCTCCACCCGGGCCTTCTTCTCCTTCATCTCGGTCTCGGTGGCGGCCCCCACCTTGAGGACGGCCACGCCTCCGGCCAGCTTGGCCAGGCGTTCCTGGAGCTTCTCGCGGTCGTAGTCCGAGCTGGTGTCCTCGATCTGGTTGCGGATCTCGCTGCAACGGCCCTCGATGTCCTTCTTGGCGCCGGCTCCGTCGATGATCGTCGTGTTGTCCTTGTCGATCACCACCCGCTTGGCCTTGCCCAGATCCTTGACCGTCACGTTCTCGAGCTTCATCCCGAGCTCCTCGGCGATCACCTGACCACCCGAGACGATCCCCATGTCCTGGAGCATCGCCTTGCGGCGGTCCCCGAAGCCCGGAGCCTTCACCGCCGCCACGTTGAGCGTGCCCCGGATCTTGTTGACCACCAGCGTCGCCAGCGCCTCGCCCTCGATGTCCTCGGCGACGATCAGCAGCGGCTTGCCCTGCCGCGCCACCTGCTCGAGCAGTGGCAGCAGGTCCTTCATGTTCGAGATCTTCTTCTCGTGGAGCAGGATGAGCACGTCCTCGAGGGCCACCTCCATGCGCTCGGGATCGGTCACGAAGTAGGGGGAGAGGTAGCCGCGGTCGAACTGCATGCCCTCCACCACCTCGAGGACCGTCTCCATGGACTTGGCCTCCTCGACGGTGATGACCCCTTCCTTGCCGACCTTCTCCATGGCCTCGGCCAGGATCCTGCCGATGGTCTCGTCGCTGTTGGCCGAGATGGTGCCCACCTGTGCGATCTCGTCGCTGTCCCGGGTGGGCTTGGACATCTTGCCCAGCGCCTCGACCATGGCGGCCACGCCCTTCTCGATGCCTCGCTTGAGCTCCATGGGGGAGACCCCGGCCGCCACCAGCTTGATCCCCTCGCGGAACAGCGCCTGGGCGAGCACGGTGGCCGTGGTGGTGCCGTCCCCCGCGACGTCGGAGGTCTTGGTGGCCACCTCCTTCACCATCTTTGCGCCGAGGTTCTCGACCTTGTCTTCGAGGTCGATCTCCTTGGCGACCGTCACACCGTCCTTGGTGACGGTGGGCGAGCCCCAGCTCTTCTCGATCAGAACGTTTCTCCCGCGGGGCCCGAGGGTCACGCGGACCGCGTTGGCGAGCTTGTCCACGCCCGCCAGCAGACGGTCGCGTGCGCTCTGCTGGAAACGGATGTCCTTGGCAGCCATGTGTGTGCTCTCCTACTCGAGGATGGCGAGGACGTCGTCCTCGCGGATGATGAGGCGGTCGTCACCGCCAAGCTGGGTCTCGGTGCCCGAGTATTTGCCGAACAGGATCCGATCCCCCTTCTGGACGTCGAGGGGATGCAGCTTGCCGTCCTCGGACACCTTGCCCTTGCCCACCGCCAGGACCTTCCCCTGCTGCGGCTTTTCCTTCGCGGTATCCGGGATGATGATGCCCCCCTGGCTCTTCTCATCCTCGTCGATGCGCTCGACCACGATGCGGTCGTGCAGCGGTCTGATCTTCATTGGAGACTCCTCTTCTCCCCTTCCGCGGGCCGACGCACGAGCGCCGGGCTCTGCCCTCCGGACTCCGCAGTTGGGCGTTGCTTGACTAAGCACCGGGTGGGGGCCGTCAAGGGCGGCCCGATCCGGCGAGCGCAATCCCCGGGGGGATGCCTTCCATCCGATAGAATACCGGAGCTTTCCGCGGCAGGGGGGGAGGAATGGCGACCCGGCGCCACAGCTGGCCTGGAGCGTTGCTCGCAGCGGTGCTGCTGCAGGCCGTGGCCGCCTCGGGGACGGCCGAGTCCCCGACCGACGGCGTGCCCCTGGCACTCCCGGGAGCTCCTCCCTTGCCCGACGCGCTCCGGGCCCGGCTGGTCCGGGCGCTGGCCGAGCGGGGTCCGGACTACGTCCCCCGCACCCGCCACCTCGGTCCCGACGGGGCCCCCCGCTACACCAACCGGCTGCTTCTCGAGGCGAGTCCCTATCTCCAGCAGCACGCGCACAACCCGGTGAACTGGTTTCCGTGGGGAGACGAGGCCTTCGACGTCGCCCAGCGCCTGGACCGACCGGTCCTCGTGAGCATCGGCTACTCGACCTGCCACTGGTGCCACGTGATGGAAGAGGAGTCCTTCGACGATCCGGAGATCGCTCGGATTCTCAACCAGGGCTTCGTGGCCATCAAGGTGGACCGGGAGGTCCGCCCCGACATCGACTCGGTCTACATGACCGTGGCCCACGCCCTGAACGGAAGCGGGGGATGGCCCCTCAACGTGTGGGTGACTCCCTCGCGGGAGCCCTTCTATGCCGGCACCTACTTCCCGCCGAAGGACCGGGGCGGCCGGCCCGGGCTCCCCACGGTGCTCGCCGGGCTCTCCGAGACCTACCGAAGCGAGCCGGACCGCGTGCAGGGCGTGTCCCGGCGGCTGACGGAACGGGTCCGTCGTCAGCTCGCCGGACAGTCGGCCACCCAGACCCGGCTACCCGGTCCTGCGGTGCTGAAGCATGCCGCGGCCCGGTATCGTGAGCGCGTCGACCGGACCTGGGGAGGGATCGGGCGGCGCCAGAAGTTCCCCTCCCAGGTGCCCATCCGCTTCCTGCTCCGCTACCACCGGCGTACCGGGGACACCGAGTCGCTCGCGCTCGCCGTCCTCACCCTGGAGAATATGGCTGCTGGGGGAATGAACGACCACCTCGGCGGAGGGTTCCACCGCTACTCCACCGACCCCCGCTGGCTCGTTCCACACTTCGAAAAGATGCTCTACGACAACGCGCTGCTGGCGTTGGCCTACCTCGAGGCCTGGCAGGCGACCTCTCGCGAGGACTTCGCCCGGGTCACCCGGGAGACCCTCGAGGCCGTGCTGCGGGAGCTGGGCCTGCCCGAAGGGGGGTTCGCTTCGGCCACCGACGCGGACAGTCCGGGCGAGGACGGTGAGCCAGAGGAAGGACTCTTCTTCACCTGGACGCCCTCGGAGATTCGCACGGCGCTGCCGCCCGACGAGGCGGCGGCGGTGATCGCCTGGTACGGCGTCACTCCCAGCGGGCACCTGGACGGACGCAGCGTGCTCCACACCTGGCGTACGATGGCGGAGGTGTCGGCGGAGCTGGGTCGACCGGCGGACGAGGTGCGGGAGATCCTCGAGGGTACGCGGCCGCGCTTGCTTCGCGTGCGCGCGGCCAGACCCCCACCGCTGCGCGACGACAAGCTCCTGGTTGCGTGGAATGGACTCGCGATCTCCGCGCTCGCCCGGGCGGGATTCGCACTCGAGGAGCCCCGCTGGACCGAGGCGGCACGGAGCGCCGCCGATCGCATCCTGTCCAAGCGGACTCAGGCCGGACACCTGCCCCGGGTGATCCAGGCCGAACGCGCCCAGGGCCCCGCCTTCCTCGAGGACTACGCCTTCCTGGTCGCGGGCCTGCTCGACCTCTACGAGGCCGACCCGGACCCCCGCTGGCTTCGGGAGGCTCTGGCCCTGCAGCGCGTGCTCGATTCCTCGTACGCCGACGCGGAGGGCGGGGGCTACTACCGCACGGCCGTCGACCAGGAGCGGCTGCTCGCCCGCGAGAAGCCGGACGTCGACTCGGCGCTGCCTTCGGGCAACTCCGTGGCGGCCCTCAACCTGCTGCGCCTGCACGACCTCGGCGGGGACCCGTCCCATCTCGCCCGGGCCGGCTTGCTGCTCTCGAGCTTCTCGAGCTCCCTGGAGCTGGATCCCACCCGGCACTCGGAGCTTCTCTCCGCCGTGGACGCCTCCCTCGATGCGACCAAGGAGATCGTGGTGGTGACGCCGAGGAGCGGCAGCGAACCCGAAGCCATGCTCCGCCCGCTGCGCCGCCTCCACGTGCCGAACCGCACGCTCTCGATCGTCCGCGAGGGTCCGGACCTCGCCGCCCACGCCGCTCTGGTTCCGGTGGTGTCCGGAAAGGTGGCCCGAGGAGGCCAGGTCACGGCCTACGTCTGTGAGAACCGGGTCTGCGAGCTCCCCACCACGGACCCCGAGGTCTTCGCCGGACAGCTGACAGAACGGCGGCCGCTGAACCCCTGACCCGGGATGACGGCGAGCGCCGAGTCCGCGATAGTCGTTCCCACGCCCCTCTCCCGAGTCCAAGACCGGAGTCGCCGTGAGCCTCCAGCCCCGAGATGGCGAGGGGGAAGCCCCTGCCCAAGGCGCGGCATGGGAGCGCGCTCACCTCGCGCCGCAGGCCCCGCCTCCGACCGGCGCGGGCGCCCCGGGGGTCTGGGAGCTCGCCTGGCCGGTGATCCTGGGCAACCTGCTCTACTCCACCGTCGGCCTGGTCGACATCAAGATCGTTGGCTCCCTCGGACCTTCGGCCATCGCCGCCGTGACCACCGGCAATCGGATGTTCTTCGTGCTGCAGGCGATGCTGATGGCCATCACCGCCGGGACCACGGCACTGGTGGCCCGGGCCTGGGGAGCCGGGGATCGCACCGAGGCCGAGCGCGTCACCCGGGCTTCGGTGCTGCTGTGCCTCGTCCTCGCCACGGTGCTGATGATGCCCGGGCTCGTCTTTGCAGAGGTGCTCGCGCGCTTCTTCCGCCTGGAGCCGGAGACGGTGGCGCTGGCCGCGACCTTCATCCGCTGGCTCTCCGTCTTCAACGTTGCCTTCGCGGTCTTCTTCGTGCTCGGTGTGGCCCTGCGCGCCGCGGGGGACACGCGAACCCCGCTCTGGACGGGAGCGCTCACCAACGTCGTGAATGTGGTGCTCGTCTACAGCCTCGTCTACGGAAAGCTGGGCCTGCCCGCGCTCGGGGTTCGGGGCGCCGCCATCGCCAGCGGCATCGCCTTCACCACCGGCGCCGTCGTGCTGATGGGGCTCTGGATCTCGCGGCGCCTGGTGCTGGGTCCGGGTGCGGGGCGAGCACTCCAGCGGGACCGGATCCGACGCCTGCTCCACATCGGCTACCCGGCCGCCCTCGAGCAGGGGGCGTGGCAGGGGGGCTTCCTGGCCTTCCTGTGGATCGTGGCGCTCTACGGAACTGCCCCCTACGCGGCCTACGGGATCGGGGTCAACATCCTCTCCTTCTCGTTCGTGGTGGGCTTCGGCTTCTCCATCGCCGCCTCGACCCTCGTGGGCCAGCGGCTGGGCGCGAGGGATCCCGAAGGGGCCACCCACAGTGGCTGGCGCGCCACGCGCCTGTCGGTGGCGGCCATGGTGGTGCTCGGCGGATCGATCATCCTCGCCGCCGAACGCATCGCCGGGTTCATGATCGACGACCCCGAGGTCGTGCGGCTGACGGTGGCCTTCATCTACATCCTTGGCGCGGTGCAGCCCCTGATGGCCATCGAGTTCGCGCTTGGCGGAGCCCTGCGCGGCGCGGGAGACACTCGCTTCCCGCTGATCACGGTCCTCACCGGCCTGCTGGGCGTCCGCTGCGTGATCGCCGGGGTGTTCGCCTGGCTGGGGCTCGCCGTGGAGTGGATCTTCGCGGCTCTGATTGGCGACTACGTGGTGAAGGCCACGATGCTCACCACCCGCTTCGCACGCGGTCGCTGGCGCGAGATC
>JBDLIK010000216.1:0-6130 GCA_039714895.1 Myxococcota bacterium
CATGCTGGGCCGGCTGGCTCGCTGGCTGCGCCTGCTGGGCTTCGACTGCGCCTGGGAGCACGACATCGCCGACGAGGTGCTGATCCGCCGCGCCACCGCCGAGGGGCGCATCGTGCTGTCACGCGACCGCGCCCTCACCGAGGAGTGGCGCATCTCGGGCATCCACTGGGTCGACGCCGAGAAGGTCCGGGAGCAGCTCGCCGAGGTGGTCCGCGCCTTCGACCTTGCTCCGGACATCCGGCTGCTGTCGCGCTGCAGCCACTGCAATGCGCCGCTCGCGCCCGCCGCGCTCGGGGACGTCGTCGACCGCGTCCCACCGCGAGGCCTCGAGCGCCACGACGTCTTCTCGGCCTGTCCGGCGTGCATGCGCGTCTACTGGGAGGGCACCCACACGGCCCGGATCAAGCGCTTCGTCGACGAGCCGCTGGCCCGGCTCTCCAAACGCAGCTCGCACCCGCTGAGCCCGGGGCCGCAGGCCGCGGCGTGGGCGGGCGTCTACATATCGCGGACGCCCGTCCGGGGACGACCTGAGAGGGACCGCTGAGAGCTGCGCAATCTCCTGAGGAAATCACCGCTAGAACGCAGCTTACGGGGTGGATTGGGGTGGACTGTCCTGGACTCGCGTAGAATTCCGGAATCGGCAAAAACACTGGCGTTTCGACGCTCTTGGACGCTGGTGGACTCTTGTAGACACACCCAGCACCAGGCTTCGAACCTGGGGGTCGGGGGTTCGAATCCCTCGTGCGCTCAGTTTCCGAGCGGGCTCTCCCAGCGGACTCCCGGAAAGCGTGCGAAGTCCGAATCCAGGGTGAGAACCGAGGCTCCGTGCGCGAGCGCGAGCGCGGCGATCCACGCATCGGTCGTCAGGTCGCCCCCGGTGCCGGCGCCCCGCAGGAGCTCTGACCAGAGCCGCGGGTGCTCCTCCGTCTCCTGAACGACACGGACGCCCGGGTGGGCCAGCCAATCGTTCACCATGTCCCACGCACCATCGATCGTGAGAGGGCGTTCGAACAGACCGGGCTTCGTGGTCAGCCGCAAGAAGGCGTTAACGACCACCCAGGTCAGACCGACCGGACGCTCGTCGTTGATGGCGGCCTCGAGTGCGGTGCGAGAGGGTTCGTGCTGGGGAAGGGAAGTGCTCACAGCCGGGAGGAGCACGCTCGTGTCGACGATCCTCACGAGGAGCTGGAGAGCTTGCGCAGGATTGCCTGGTCCTCGAGCTCGGCCGCCACCGAGTTTGCCTTCGTGACGTCGAAGGAGGGCCGGCCAAGGTCGCGCGTTCTCTGACGGAATACGCGGCGGGGTCGCTTCTCAGTGCTGAGACTCTGGCGGAGCGCGAGATTGACGAGTTCGGAGAGCGTCACGCCCTCGCTGGTCGCGCGCTTCTTGAGCTCGCGGAAAATGTCGTCATCGATGCGCAGGGTTGTCCGCATGCGGGGCATTATAGCATCAACTTGATGATGCCGCGACATCAAACGAGCACTCAGATCCGGGTGTATCCCACCGCCGTGTAGCCCTTGAGGGCCCCGACGTGAACATCCGCGCCAGCATCGGCACCTGTGCGTCCACATTGTCGAAGATCTGCACCTCGTTCTTTCCGCGGTGCGCATAGGTGGAACAGGGGGGTGCGAGGATCCCGTGGTGGTGGACGAGGTGGAAGCGAGGCGGCGGGACGAGCGGGGTGAGCCGTTCGACGAGCTCGAGGGGCTCGAAGACGACGTGGGTCGTGCCGTCGCGCCAGGGGCGCTTGAGGCGGACGGCTGCGCTTCGAGCTCGGCCTGCGGCGCGGCGCGAGGCCGTTGGCGAGCTACCGCTCCAGGGATCGCCCGGCTGAGGTCTAGCTAGCGCGTGTCGATCAGCTGCTGGAGCTCGGCGAGGCTCCGCTCGAGCTCCTCCGGGATGTGTATCTCCCGGGAGTCCGAGTAGCCTAGGATGATCTCCTCCTCGAGGAGGGCGTAGGCCTGCTCGGCGAAGGGCTCTCCCGGCGCCAGCCGGATGGAGCTCTCGAGGAAGATGCCCGACTGGGAGACCCAATAGCTCCGTCCGATGCGCGTCTCGATGAGCCCCAGGTAGTAGTAGGCCTCCGCGAGGTCCCGGCTTCGTCCCCCCGCGTGGGCCTCCACGTAGCGGTGCAGGATGCTCGAGGCCACGACGTAGTGGACCAGAGCCGAACGATCCGCTGGAAAGTTGATCATCCCCTTGGCCTCGTCCATGAGGCGCTTCGCGGTGGCGAGATCAGCGCCGGAGAGATCGCGTCCGCCGAGCTCTCGCAGATCAGCGATCCATCGCTCCACGTCCAGCCGCAGGTTCCGCCACAGGTCGGGCCGCTTCGAAAACCTCTCGAGCGTGGGGAGCGGCCTCGCGAGATCTCCTTTCACGCGGATGCTCACGATCAGGTAGTCGGTGAGGGAAGGCAGCTGGTCGGCAGGATGTACGGCGGTGGAGGCCAGCAGGCGCTCCAGGGTCGAGAGCGCCTCCTCGAAGCGTCGCGTCGCGATGAGCAGGGTGGCCCGCTCCTCGAGCGGCAGCGCCGTGAGGGCGCTCTGGTTCAGGAAGTGCTCCGAGAGCGGCGAGTCCCCCGGGCTGGGAAGCCGTGAGTGGCAGGTGACGCAGTACTCCGTGAGCTGGCGCAGCAGGAACTGGGACCGCTCCATGTCACCCGACTCGTAGCTGGTCAGGATGTCCTGGGCGTCCGTGGCGAGATAGCGCCCTATGTGGCCGAAACCGGGGTCCTTGCGGCGCCCGTGGGTCGCGAGGACGCCGGCGTTCGTGGCCAGCGACTGCAGGGCCGGATGGATCCGCTCGCGGCTGCGCGGATCCGCCCAGCTGGCATCGCCGACGCTCAGCGGCAGCAGGGTTCGAACGCTCTCGAAGATCTCGCGCATGGTGGCGCGGATCTCCGCGCGCGTGGGCGCTTCCTCTGCGGTCGCGAGGTGGCCTCCCGGCACGACGAGGGTCCCGACGCCGATCCACACGCCGAGGCCCGCAGCAAGTCCGACGGCGCGCGAGCGCCTGGTTCCTGTCAACTCTCGTCCCCCCTTCTCGTCCGCGGCTTCGATGCGCAGTCCGCTATTCTCGCGAAGTCCGCGCGATCGGCGACCCCTCCGAGGCCGCGGGACCTGCTGGGGGCGTGACCGGGCCACAAGCCTTGCCTCTGGGAACTGGGGGTGTCGAGGCCTCGGCGGGCGGGCGGGCCGTGACCTCAGGTCAGCGGAGGCAGCTGAGGTGTCAGCGAGCTGCGGTGTCCCGGGGGGCTGAGGACTTGCGTTAGACGGAGTCGAAAGCGCCGCCGAGCTGGCGCTCAAGCGTCTGCACTACGCTGGGGTAGAAGCGTTCCCAGCGCACGACCAGCTCCCAGAACGCACGAAGGCCATGGGCCTCACTCTTTGCGTAGAAGATCTCACCCAGGTCCTCCGTGAACTTCTCGCGGTCTCTCACGGCAATCGCCCTGAGTACGGCAGCCAGAAGGGCCTCTGCACGCATCGGGAGGTCGCCGGTCACGACCGACCCTCTAGGAGCAGCCTGTCTCTTCGATTCCTTCATGAACGCTCCCACGTGAAGAACGACGTTCCGGGGTCCCGAAAGGAAGCCCTCGTTTCCCCCTAGTGGAGTGCCAGGAGAGGAGGCGTACGTGACTGCCCGACGTGAAGCCCCTTGGGGGGATGCACATCTGTTCACCCTTCCTGTGACCCGCTAGAGGCAACTCCGGGGGAGCGCTCTACGCCGCTCTGGGAGACAAGTCCAGACGCCGATGTACGCAGGTGGACACCCGACGAGCTCGGGCTCCAGGTTCGAGACAGGTTCTAGCTCTTCCGCTCGGTCTGGAGTGTCTCGAGGTAGCCCACGAGCACCCCGATGAGGTGTCGCTTCACGCTCTCGAGGCCGGGAGCCATCGGCGGCGCATCCTCGAAGAACTCGCTGCCCCAGACGGGCATCTCCCGGGGGCCGTGCGCACCGACGAGCCATCTCCCATCGATGTACTCGACGAGACGCTCGCGGTCGAGCGGCGTTCCGTAGCGCTCCCAGAGCCGGGTGAGATCCGGCGGCCGCACGCGCAGCGACGCTGCCGCGGGTCCGTCGCCACGTCCCGCGATTCCGTGGCAGCTCTGGCAATAGGTGAGGTACAGGATCTGCCCAGGACCGCCCTCGCCTCCCGGTTCAGCGGAGGTCGGGGCCGCCGGCTCCAGCCAGGCCGCGAGGGCGGCCAGACTGACGGCCAGCAGCACAGCTCGAGGCCCTCGGACGCCCATCCTGGCCCCCGGGGTCCGCTGGGTCTCAGCAAGCAGAGGGATGCGCATGATTTCTCTTTCCCTACGGAATCAGGAGGGGCTCCGGGAGGAGCTCGTATTGTGATTGGAGGAAGGCGACGAGGTCGATGAGCTGCGCCACGGTCATCGTGTCGTTGAAATCCTTCATCCTCGATTCGTCACCGACGGCGACGCGCTCCGCCGGATAGAGGCGCGCGATGCCATGAGAAGGATTGACGATCGAGGTGACGAGCTCGCCATAGGTCTCCACCCTGCGCACGGGCCCGCCCAGCCCGACGATCATCGGCACGTCGCCTTCCGGCGCGGCAGCGACGACACCCTCTACCTCGTGGCAGCGTGGGCAGCCGAGCTCGACGAATGCGAGCTTTCCCCTCTCGACGTCTCCATCCGGAAGCCGGAGCCCCCGCCCGGATCGGGGACCGCTGTCGCAGGCACCCAGCAGCGTGACTACGATCATCGTGCAGAGAATTCCCAGAGCCTTCAGCCTCATGCGCCTCGTCCTCTTCGTCCCGATCCTTCCATCCCCGTGGGCGAGCCCCTACCTGACTGTGAGCATAGGGCAGGGCGCCAGGCGAAGCGCGCAGAGCCCGGCGGGGCACGAGGCTTGCATCGCATCATGCAAGCGGAGGCCGAGGTCCGGCTCGCGCCTCCTGGGCGGCCGCCTCGGCTCACAGGCGCCGGGACGGCTCGCCCGCCCTCCCACTGAGCTGCGGGACTGGGAGCGGCTCGAAGTACGGATCGGGACGGAGCGGAGAAGCTGCTGGAGGGGTTGCCTAGGGTCTGGCTGGAGCGCAGGAAACAGAGGACGAGCCGATGCCCCAGGCGCGACTCTCGCACTCCGCGACCGGCGGTGGCGGTGTGGGCGCAGGAACCGTCACCGGCTCGAACTCGCTGATAGCCGTCTCGATGGTCGACAACCCTGATCGGAGGTCCTCCAACGAACCGAGAATCGGCGTGAGGTCCGGCGGATCCACGTTGACGTTGATCGTGGGCGCTCCTTCCTGGATCGAGCGTGCGACATCGTGTGGGAGTGCGTCGATCCTGGCGTCAATCCGGTCGAGCTCGTCAGGAAGACGCGCGACGGCTGCCTCGATCTCGTCGAGCTGCTCACCGCGAGCCGGAGCTGAGGAAACCTTCCCCTCCGTCTGCTCTTCAACATTCGTCACCCATTGCCAAGCGCAGAAGGCACCCAGAAGGACGAGGTAGAAGACCCAGATGCGAGCATTCCTCGCACCGCTGTGCAGGCTCTTCCAGGAGCCATGGTCTTGTCCCTTCATCACCTGGCCGATCCGTGGGCTCGGCTTCGCAGTCGCACCGACTCTCTGCTTCAGCCGAAGGTCGTGGCCGATCCACGCCCTTCCCATGGCGAGGTCGTTCTCGATCTCGAGTATTCTCCGTTCTGCCTGGTCCTGGGACACGTGGTGGATCAGCTCGAGAAGCCAGAACCCGATGATCACGAAGACACCAAAGGCGAGAAGTGCAGAACCCTCGAAGACCTCGCCCGGAACGAGCCTCGGCAGCACGTAACCTAGAGCTGCTATCAGCGAGAGAATCCCCAACAACCAGCGCCGCAGACCCACTTGCAACGCTTCCTGATTCGAGATGATCGTCTCAAGGAGCTTGTACTCCTCCAGCGTCCAGTCGGTCTTGTCGCCTCCGTCGTCCAACATTGTCCTTGTTATTATACATGGGCCGAGCCCAGCGGTCCCTCGGAGGCATCGACTCGAACGCGAGACGCAGCCACCAGGACAGCCCGGTATCGATCGGAGGCTTGCTCCATGTAGAATCAAGGATGGCCAGGGGGGTCGACGACACGGCCCGATAGCAGGCGGCGCCAATGACTGTCGCTGTAGCGCTCTTCG
>JBDLIK010000217.1:0-6119 GCA_039714895.1 Myxococcota bacterium
CGCCGTCCTCGGAGTCCTCGAAGGGGCGCGCGACCCGCTCGCGGCCCTCCTGTGACAGGATCTCCACCCGCTGCTCGGCGCTATCGAGCTGGGAGGCGCAGCGCCGGGAGAGACGCACGCCCTCCTCGAAGGCGTCGAGCGCGGCTTCGAGCTCGAGCCCGCCCGCTTCCAGGCGGTCCACGATCCCCTCGAGGCGCTCGAGTGCGGCCTCGAAGGGGAGCTCGTCGACCGTCGCGGGCGGGGCCTGCTTGCGGGGGGACATGCGCTTCGAGCGTACCGGCCGCCCCCGGGAGCGTCAAACGTCCCAGGCTTGAAAGTCCTCAGGACGTCAAGGCTTTTCGGGATCCGGCGGGGCGTCTCCCAGCACCCGAGCGGCCAGCGCCCCCTCGGCGAGTCGGATGTGGAGCGCGTCCCCGGCGGCGACCTGTCCCGGCCCGCGCACCACCGGTCCGTCGGCACCGAGCCGGACGATCGCATAGCCTCGGGCGAGCACCGCCAGCGGGGAGAGGGAGTCCAGACGCGCGGCGCCGGTGGCAAAGCGGGAGCGCAGACCCGCGACGCCGCTGCTCGCCGCGCGAGCGAGGGCCTCCGCGAGCGCGGAGAGTCGGACGCGCTGCGCGGCGAGCTTCGCGCGGGGCGCGTGGGTCTGGAGAGCCTGCCATTCCTGGCGCAGACGCCCGCGCCGCTCTCCGAGCTGTCCCCGCATGGCGACGAAGAGGCGGCGGACGTCGCGTGCGAGCTGGCCGCGCAGGCTGGCACCGTCGGGCAGCGCGAGCATCGCCGCTGCGCTCGGCGTGGGGGCCCGGACATCCGCGGCGAGGTCGGCGATGGTGAGGTCGGTCTCGTGACCCACGCCGCTCACCACGGGAACCGGGCAGGCGCGAAGCGCGCGGGCCACGGTCTCGGTATTGAACGGGAGCAGGTCCTCGAGCGATCCCCCACCCCGCACCAGCAACACGGTGTCCACCCGAGGCTGCCGTGCGATGCGCTCCAGCGCTCGGACGATCTCGTGCTCCGCGCCAGCTCCCTGCACCCGCGTCGGCGAGACCAGCAGGGGGATCCCCGGAAAGCGGCGTCGGCTCACCTGGATCACGTCCCGCAGGGCCGCGGCCCCCGGGGAGGTGACCACCCCGACGCGCCGAGGGTGGTCCGGCGCCGGACGCTTCGCGGCCGGATCGAACAGGCCCTCGGCCTGCAGGCGAGCCCGCATCTGCTCGAAGGCAAGCTGGAGGGCTCCGACACCGCGGGGCTCGAGGGCACGCACGAGGATCTGGAGATCACCTCGCGGCTCGTAGAGCGTCAGCTCTCCATAGACGAGCACCGCCATGCCGTCCTCGGGGTCGAAGGCCAGCCGTCGGGCCGTGCCCCGGAAGAGCGCCGCGCGCACCTGGGCGTCGTCGTCCTTGAGGGTGAAGTAGGCGTGGCCCGAAGCCGCGCGATGGAGGTTGCTCACCTCCCCGGCCACCCACACCCGGCCGACAGCGTCCTCGAGGAGCTCGCGGACGCCACCCAGGAGCTGGGCAACGCTCAGGACCCGGCGCGGCGGCTCGCTGGCACCCTCCACGCCGTCAGGGAGTGGGGGGCTTGGCGCTCGCGTCGGCGCGCAGGGCACCCTGCTGCCGGGCCTGCTGGAGCCGCTCGAAGTACGACCAGCTCTTCAGCACCTCGAGACCCCGGGCGAGTTGGAGGTCCTCCGGCGTGCCCATGTCCGGAGCCTCCCCCGCGCTGGGGGCGGCCTCCTCCTGGCGGAGATGACCCTCGAGGTCCGCCTCGCGCAGGGGTCGCCCCGCCGCTTCGGGAACCACGGCAACCGGCTCCGGCTCCAACTCCGTGGCGACAACCTCGATGTCTGGCTCCACGCCCACCTCCTGGATCGACCGGCCGGCCGGCGTGAAGTAGAGCGCAGTGGTCAGGCGCAGCCCCGAGCCGTCGTCGAGCGGATACACGGTCTGCACGGAACCCTTGCCAAAGGTCCGGGTGCCCAGTACGAGAGCGCGGTGCTGATCTTGCAGCGCACCCGCCACGATCTCTGATGCGCTGGCGCTCCCCGCGTTCACGAGGACCACCATGGGATAGTCGGGCTCGGTGCCCTCTCCGTGCGCCGCGAACTCGTGACGCTGGCTGTCCACGCGACCCTGGGTGTAGACGACGAGTCCGTCGCCGAGCCAGACGTCCGCCACGCGCACGGCCTGGTCGAGCAGACCGCCCGGGTTGTCCCGCAGGTCGAGCACGAGACCGGCCAGCTTGCCACCGATCTCTTCCCGCAGGGCCGAGAGTTGATCCGCGAGGTCCGCGGCCGTCCGCTCCTGGAAGGACCGGACGCGCACGTAGGCGTAGCCCGGCTCGACCATGCGCCCGTCCACCGAAGCGACCTTCACCACGTCCCGGACCAACGAATAGGGCATGGGGCGTTCGAAGCTCTCGCGCCAGACCATGATCGTGATCTTCGAGCCCTTCGGCCCGCGCATCACCTGGACCGCCTCGAACAGGGTCATGGCCTTGGTGCTGCGGCACTCGTCATCCCCCCAGTCCTCCGGGGGCTCCGGGGGGCAGATCTCGGCGATCTGGTCCCGGGCGCGGATGCCGGCGCGCTGGGCCGGGGTGCCCTCGATGGGGGCCACCACCTCGATGAACCCGTCCCTGCGCTTGCTGATCTCGATGCCGAGCCCGTGGAACTCGCCGCGGGTGTCGATCTGCATCTCCCGGTGCGCCTCGACATCGAGGTACGAGGAGTGGGGGTCGAGCTCCTGGAGCATGCCACGAACGGCGCCCTCGATGAGGCGACGCTCGTCCACCTCCTCGACGTAGTTCTTGCGCACGATGTGCAACACGTTCGTAAACAGCCCGAGATCCTCGTAGCGGGTCGCTCCGGCCAGGCTTCCGGTGTGACCGGTCGTCCCGAGCAGGATGGCGGCCACCAGGCCTCCTCCGAAGAAGCTCAGCAGGGGGCGGGCACGGGCTCCGATCATGGGTGGTCCTCGTTCGGCTGCGTCGACCGGCATACGGCGGGCGGATGGCCCGAAGCGCGGTTTCTCGGGGCGCCCGGCGTAGCCACAGGACCCGGCCGGGAAGGCCCCTACGTGAGTCGCCTAGTCTACCACTTGGTGGCGAAACCAGGCCCCTGGATCGAGGGGCTGGCGCCCTTTGCGCAGCTCGAAGTAGAGCCGGGGGCCCAACAGCGAGCCGGTCTGGCCCACGCTCCCGATGGGAGTTCCGGTGGCCACGGAGTCTCCCAGCGAGACCTGGAGCTCGTCGAGGTGCCCGGAGACCGTGAAGTAATCTGCTCCGTGGTCGAGGATCACCAGCTTCCCATACCCCCGGAACCAGCCCGCGAAGCGAACCTCGCCATCGGCCACGGCCCGCACAGGAGTCCCCTCGGCGGCTTCGAACTCGACCCCGCTGCGGAAGGTCTCGGTGGAGAACTCCCGGTCCACCACCTTCCCGAACGGAGCCGCGACGGCTCCTGCCACGGGCGAGGCCAGCGCCCCGCGCCGGCTCGCGAAGGGGATCCGGAACCGGTGCGCGGCTGCCCCGGAGGGGGCCCGGGCGCCGAGGCGTTCGAGGGTCTCCTCCAGGGTCTTGGCCGCGGCCTCGAGCTCGTAGAGGGCCGCGCGCACGCGGGTGCGATCCCGCCTTGCGCGCACGAGCAGCTTCCGGCGCGCGCGCTGCTCGCGTTCGAGCTGACTGGAGCGGCGGACCAGGCGCGCGGCTGCCGCCTCTCCCACCTCGGCCACTCGGCGCGCCTCTGCCCGTGCCTCCTCGAGGCTCCGCGCGGCGGCATGGGCCGCCTGGATCAGACTTCGGTCCCTCTCCACCAGCAGACGCAGCGCCTCCATGCGCCGCAGCAGATCCGGCAGGCTCTCGGCCGCGAACAACACCCGCAGGGGTCCGGGCTCCCCGGCCTTGTAGAGCGCGACGGAGCGGATGGAGAGTGCGCGGCGGGTGTGCACCAGACGCTCCGCGAGCACCTCCTCCTGCCCTTCGAGCTCCACGAGCCGGACGCGGGCCTCTGCGGCCTCGGTCCCCGCTCGACCCGCGTCGGACCGCAGCGCGTCCACCGCGCGGTCCATCTCTTCGAGGGTCTCGAGCAGGCTCCGCTCCTCGCTCTCGTAGCGCTCCACTCGCTCCCGGTGGTCCTCGATCGCGAGCCGAAGCGCTTCGAGCTCCGCGGCCCGATCGGCAGCGGCCGGAGCCGAGCACAGCAGCAGCAGGGCGGCGGCGCGAGCGCCGCGCCTCAACGCCGCCAGCCCTGAACCAGCGCGCTCGCCGATCCGAGCCCGCCGAGCAGCGCCCCCGCGAAGAGCAGCGAGGTCAGCTCGGGGCCCGTCAGGAAGCGGGGCCGGGTGTAGCCGAGCACGAACTCGAGGCCGTCGGTCTGACCGGGGAGCACCAGCCCGTAGAGGAGAAGCAGCATTCCCAGGGCGATGGCCGCACCGAGCAGACCCTGCAGAAGTCCCTCCACGAGGAAGGGGATTGCGATGAAGGTCCGGCCGGCCCCGACGAGCCACTGGATCTCGATCTCGTCGTGCCGCGCGTAGACTGCGAGGCGGATGGTATTGGCCACGATGAGCAGGGTGGCCAGGACCAGAACGACGCCCAGGGCCAGGGCGGCGGTGCGGGCAGCGCCGAGCGCCCGGGCATAGCCCTCGACCCACTGCTGGCCGTGCCCGATCTCGGCGACGCCCGGCAGGCCCCGCAGCGCCTCCGCGACGATCCGGGCTCCCTCCCCGGTGCGCGCCCCGCTGCTCAGCCCGATCTCGAGGGACGCCGGCAGCGGGTTGCCCTCGAGGACCTCGGTGAGCTCGAGCTGCGCTCCCACCCCGGCCTCGAAGCGCTCGAGGGCCTCCTGCTCCGAAACCAGGCGCACGGCCTCGACCCCCTCCACCGTGGTGGCCAGGCGCCGCAGCTCTCGCTGATCGCCCGGGGAGAGCCCGCCCTCCAAGTAGGCGGTCACCTGCAGGTGGGCGCCGAAACGGTCGAGGAGGTCCTCCATGTTGCCGAGCACCAGCACGAACAGGCCCGCGAGCAGAAGGGTGATGGCGATGGTGGCGACGGCCACCGCGCTGGTGAGCGGACTGGTGCGGAGCCCCGACACCGCGGAGCGCAGAAAGAAGGCCAGGCGGTAGACCAGGCGCATCAGCCGTGGACCACCGCGCCCGGGTGGTCGTCCACCAGCCGTCCGGCCTCCAGGCGGATGCGGCGCCGGCCGAACTTCTCGACCAGCTGGATCTCGTGAGTTGCCACGATGACCGCGGTGCCCCGGGTCGCTGCCGCGGCGATCAGATCCATGATCTCGAGGGTGAGGTCAGGATCGAGGTTCCCGGTGGGCTCGTCCGCCAACAGGATGGCAGGCTCGTTGACCAGGGCGCGGGCGATGGCCACCCGCTGCTGCTCCCCCGCCGAGAGCGAGAGTGGATGGTGGTGGCGACGGTGCTGGAGACCCACTCGCTTGAGCATCTGGAAGACCCGCGCACGAATGTCCCGGGGCGGACGTCCCTGGACCTCGAGGGCGAGTGCAACGTTCTCCTCGATGCTCCGATAGGCGAGCAGCTTGAAGTCCTGAAACACCACCCCGATGCGGCGGCGCAGGGCGGGCACGCGAGCGGGGGAGAGACGGGCGATGTTGCGGCCCAGAACCAGGATCTGTCCCTCGCTCGGCCGCTCGTCTGCGAACAACAGCCTGAGGAGGGTGGTCTTTCCTGCACCCGAGGGGCCCGTCAGGAAGACCAGCTCCCCCTTGCCCACCTCGAGGGTCACGTCCCGCAGAGCCAGCTGGCCGCCCGAGTAGCTCTTCGAGACATGGAACATGCGGGCCACGGCGTCCCCACCGACCGGGGACCCATCCAGCCCGCGCGGGTTCACGAGCCCCGTCGCTTGCGTGCGTTCTCGATGAGGTACTGGAGGATCAGCTCGTCGAGCGGTCGCTCCCCTTCCACCTCCTCCCCGAAGATGGGGGGCGGAGTCGGGGGATCCGGCTCACCCACGCGGCGGGGTGGCCCCGAGGGGACCGGCCGGGGCGGCGGGGGCGTGTGGGAGAGAGAGCTCGGCTGGGTGTCCCGCCCGGTCTGGCCCCTCTCGCCCGGCCCGACCGTGCCGCCCGCGAACTGCCCCGGAAGCCG
>JBDLIK010000218.1:0-6115 GCA_039714895.1 Myxococcota bacterium
GAGGGACCAGAGGCAGCCGAGACGGGGATGACGATCTCGCAGGCGTTCCACCAGGTCGAGGGTCATGTCGACTCCGTAGAGATCGACCCCGCCGCGCAGCACGGCCGCGCCGGTGCCGAGCAGCACCGGGTCGTGCTCGGCGCAGAAAGCGCGGATCTCCGGGGAGATCTGCTCTGCATCGCCCTTGGCACGGGTCGGCGGGATGAAGCCCGGCACCACGATCGTCTTGTCGCCGAAGTCGCCGAGGGTGACCAGGTGATCGCGGATGTGCGGGCTCGCGGCGATGATCCCGTGAGCGGCTCGGAGCGCCGCCAGCAGCAGCCTGCGGATGGCGGGTCCATGGGTCTCGCAGGCGATGCGCAGGTCGTCGCCCTGGAGGTTGAAGATCACGCGCCGGCCGCGGAGCCGCGAAAGGACCAGGCTCCCCACCCAGACCGGCCATCTCACCGTCAGGAAGTAGGCCACCGGCTCCGGGCCCCGGAGCAGGTGCTCCAGGTACCAGGCGTACTTCCGCGAGGCCACCGAGACCGCCTTTCCCGGAACCTCGGTCGCGCCAAAGGTGTTGTAGACCCGGTAGTCGAGCCCGGCCCGCTCGAGATGAGGCAGGAGGCGCTCCAGGTGCACCGCGATCCCGCCGTAGGGGGGCGGAAGCGGCCCGATGATGGCCAGGCGCGACACGGGGCGCCGAGTCTAGTGTCCTTCTCCGGGTCGAGGAAGGGGTTCGCTGCCCTATGATGCGGGAGCGACGACGCCGGAGAGCCTCGGCGCTCCAGGAGGAACGATGCCGCGGGCGCTGGTGACGGGCAGCTTCGGATTCGCGGGGCGCCACCTGCGCGCGCTGCTCCGCGAGCAGGGCTGGCAGGTCACCGGCCTCGACAGTGCTCCGCGCCCGGCACCGCCGGGCGAAGCGTTCCTTCCCGCGGATCTGCGGGACGCGCGGGCGGTGAGCGCTGCGGTGGCCGAGGCCGACCCGGAGGTGGTCTTCCATCTCGCGGGCCTGATGGGCGGTGCCTCCGTGACAGACACCCTGGAAACCAACGTGGTGGGCACGCTTCACCTGCTGTCGGCGCTGGCCGAGCGCGGCCGCGAGGTGCGCTTCCTGCTGGCCGGAAGCAGCGCCCAATACGGCGCCGTCCCCCCCGAGGAGAACCCCATCCACGAGGAGACTCGCTTCCGTCCCGTGGCGGTCTACGGCTGGAGCAAGGTCGCCGCCGAGTCCGCCGCCATGTCCCACCATGGCCAGGGCGGCGTCGAAGTGATCGTGGCCCGGCCCTTCAACCACGTGGGCCCGGACGAGCCGCCCACCCGGGCCTGCTCGGCGTTCGCCCAGCAGCTGGCGCGGATCGAGGCGGGTGCCGAGCCCGTCCTGCGGGTCGGCAACCTCGAATCCATCCGCGACTTCTGCGACGTCCGGGACGTCGTGCGCGGCTATCTCGCCCTGGCGGAGCGAGGGCAGCCCGGTCGTGCCTACAATCTCTGCTCCGGTCGCGGCGTTCGGATGTCGGAGCTGCTCGACCACCTGCTCGGCCTCTGCTCACGTCCCGTGACGGTGGAGCCCGATCCGAGCCGCATGCAGGCTGCGGACGTGCCCATTCAGGTGGGCAGCCACGAGCGAGCGACCACCGAGCTCGGCTGGGAGCCGCGCGTCCCGCTCGAGACGAGCCTCGGCGAGCTCCTGGACTACTGGCGGCGCACTCTCGAGCCGGGGAACCCGCGCTAAGGTCTGCCACTCCGGTCTGCTGGTTCAGGACACCGAAAGCTCGGGAGACGAACCTTCGATGAGAGCCGTGATCCTGGCGGGGGGAAAGGGAACCCGTCTGGCTCCGTACACGGTGGCGTTTCCGAAGCCGCTCATGCCCCTTGGGGATGTCCCGATCCTCGAGGTGGTGGTGCGGCAGCTCCGTCGACAGGGCTTCCGCCGCATCACGCTCGCTGTGGGGCACCTGGCCGAGCTCCTGCGCGCATTCTTCGGCGATGGCTCCCGCTTCGGGATCGCCATCGACTATGCCCAGGAGGACGAGCCCCTCGGCACCGCGGGACCGCTGCGCCGAATCGCGGACCTCGACGAGCACTTCCTGGTGATGAACGGAGACCTGCTGACGGATCTCGACTACGGCGCGTTCCTGGCGAGGCACCGGGAGGAGGACAACGACGCCACCGTGGGCGTCTACGAACGACAGGTGAAGATCGACTTCGGTGTGATCGAGCACGACGACGACCTTCGGATCGTCGGCTACCGGGAGAAGCCCCAGCTCTCCTACGAGGTCTCCATGGGGGTCTACGCCTTCTCGCGCCGGATCGTGGAGCGGATACCGGAGGGGTATTTCGACTTTCCGGACCTCGTTCAGGACCTGATCGAGGGCGGCGGTCGGATCCGCTGCTTTCCCTTCGACGGCTTCTGGCTCGACATCGGTCGGCAGGACGACTACGCCCAGGCCATCGCCAGCTTCGAGGCAGAGCGGACGAAGTTTCTGCCTCCCGACGACGATTGAGAGCCCCGGTGCGGGAGCCGACCAGTATGCGACTCCGGGTCCTGAGCCGGGAGCCGCGCATCCCGATCGTCCACTACAGCGACGAGCGCGGAAGCTGGGCCACCCGGGGCCGGGACGTTCTACACCAGGAGGAGGCGGCCGGCGCGTGGCGCCGCATCGCGCGATTTCCGCGCCACTCGCTGCTCGACGGGCTCGTGGCCTCGCGGCCGGCCTGTCGGGCTCTCCGCCTCGACCGCTGCAACCTGCAGCCCACCCGCTCCGGAGCTCTGTTGGCCATCCGCGGAGGCACCCTTTACCGAGTGGAGCATGCTGCCTTCGTCCCCCTCTGCCGCATCCAGGGCGACTGCGTGATGAACCGGGCGATTGCGGAGGCCCCGGACGGAAGCCTCTACCTGGGCGAGTACTTCTCGAATGGTACGCGTCTTCCGGTGCGCATCTGGCGGGTCCAGCCGGATCTGCGGGACGCGGAGGTGGTTCATGTGCTGGACGCTCCCCGGGTCCGGCACGTGCACGCCATCCATCCCGACCCCTTCCATCCGCCGCGGCTCTGGTTCACCACCGGGGACTTCCGGGACGAGTGCTACCTCGGCTACACAGACGACGGCTTCGAGAGCGTGGAGCTCATCGGCGACGGCGGACAGCGCTATCGCGCCGTGGGTCTCCTCTTCGAATCCGATCACCTCAGCTGGTTGACCGACTCGCACCTGGAGCAGAACCGGGTCGTCGCCATGGAACGCGAAAGCGGCGCGCTCAGCCTGCTTGGCGAGGTCGAGAGCTCCACCTGGTATACGGTACGCACCACCGACGGCGTCTGCCTTGCGACCACCACCGTCGAGCCGGGGCCTGCGATCCACACGCGGAGCTCGCGCCTGCTGGGATCGACGGATGCCAGGCGCTGGTCAGAGGTGGCGACCTTCGAGAAGGATGCCTGGCCCATGCCCTGGTTCAAGTTCGGCTCTCTCTCGCTTCCAGCAGGGCGCTACTCCTCGGAACGCTTCTGGCTTTCCGGGGAGGGCCTGCGTGGCCTCGACGGCGGGTCACTGCTGTGCGCGCTAGAACGCACGCAGGAAGCCGCTTGATGCGACGGGCCCTCGACCGAGCGCTCGGCCCCGCTGTCGAGCGGGTGCTGCGGCGCTTCGAGCAGAACGTCGATCCGGCGGAGCACCGGCGGCTGGCGACGCGCCTGGCCGGTTCCCACGCATTCCAGGAACGACCCGCCTCCCTGGGAGTGCACGACGCGGAGAGTCTCGGCCTCCGGATGGATCGTGTACGGGATGAGGCATCCGCGGCCGCCAGGCTCCTGCATCTGGGGACGCTCTCTCCGCCGGCGACCTCTCCAGAGGGCGCGCTGGATGCTGAGCTGGCCGGGGTACAGGCTCGCTTCCTCGAGGCCGGCAACGATGACCCGGCAGCGCGTGCTCTCTGCCTGGTGGTCCTCGCCGGCCTGCGCAGGGGAGAGGTGGGGATCGGAGCGGCCCACGATGTCGCCTGGAGAACGGCCATGGGGATCGAGCCGAAGCGCTGGTTCCTGCGGCGCGGTGTCGTCTTCGGAACCTCCAACCTGCTCCGCATCCTCCTGGGCTCGGGTACGGAGCATGAGACCTACACGGCGGAGGTCTGCGAGCGTCTGCTGCGCCATGTAGAGGTGCGGCGCGACGACGCGCTGCTGCTTCGTTCGGGCCCCGATCAGCCTTTCGAGGCGAGGCTCGAGCGGCTCCGCTTCACCCACGCGCTGCTCGATGCCGCTGCACGCTTCCGGGATCTCCGCTTCCTGAACGCTGCCCTCAAGCTCTCCGACCGCCACCATCGAGAGCTCGCGGGCGCACCCCGCGGCGACCTGCTCGGGCTCCACTACGCCGCTGGCGTGGCGCGCCAGGAAGCGCTCCTCGCGTCGCTGCTGCCATGAAGCTCGTGGTGCTGGCACCCATCGACAACAGCCCCTTCGCTCTGGCGGTGGCGGAGCTGGCCCGCCGGGAGCCCGGCGTCGAGTTGGCCGGGCTCGTGGTACGCAGCATCCTGAACCCGAGCCGGCTGCGCGGGGAGCTTCGTCGTGACGGCGTACGATTGGTGCGCAAGGTCTGGCGCAAGCTGGTCGTGGGTGCACCCGCAGCCGCCGGCTCCCCGGAGCCCGGCTTCCAGGCGCTGGTGGACGAACTCGGGCTCGGGCACCGCTCCCTTGCTCGCTTTGCCCGGGAGCACGGCGTTTCCTACCTCAAGGTCGCGGACCACAACGAGGACTCGTCCATCGCCTTCCTCGCCGCCCGGGAGCCCGACGCGGTGGCCTTCACCGGCGGCGGGCTGATCCGGCGGCCGCTGCTGGAGGTGGCGGGACGCGGCATCTTCAACTCGCATATGGGCATCCTGCCCGAGTACCGAGGGATGGACGTCGTCGAGTGGCCGCTGATCGAGGGGCGCCAGCAGAGTGTCGGGCTCGGCGTGACGCTTCATCTCATCGACGCGGGTGTCGACACCGGGCCCATCGTGGAGAAGCGCGCCGTTCCGATCCGACCCGCCGACACGATGGAGACCCTGCGGACCCGCTACGAGCCGGTCATGGTCGAGCTCATGCTGGAAGGGATCCGCCGGGTCCGGGACCGCACCCTCGACCCCTCGCCCCAGCAGCCCGGTGACGGCCGCCAGTACTTCGTGCTGCACCCTCGGCTGTACCAGGAAGCCCGGCGCCGGCTGGCCCGTCTGGCAGGCTCGGACGCAGCGCACGCCGCGGGTCACTCGACGTAGCCCAGACGCTGCAGCTGCTCGCGGGTCTGCTGGTCGAGCTGCTCGTGCAGCTTCTCGTAGAACGCGCGGTTCTCGGTCGCGAGGAAGGTACGGATCTTCTTCTGAAGGCCCGCGACGACCGTGGGGTGGGCGCGTCGGAGGTCCACACGCTGCTCGGGATCAGTGGCCAGGTTGTAGAGCGAGGTCCGGATCACCCGGCTGTTCCCGGTATCGATCTCGAGCTCCAGCTTCCAGTGCCCCTCGAAGCAGGCCAGGATCCGGGTGGTCCCCGCAGTGGCCTGGGAGATCACCGTGAACTCCCGATCCACGCTCCCGCCGCGCAGCAGCGGCGTGAGGTCGGTCCCCAGCCGCAGCCGGGGCTGGGGCAGCCCGAGCAGGCCGAGGGTCGTCGGCAGCACGTCCACGGTCGAGACCGGCACCTCCACCCGTCCGGGCCCAAGCCTCCAGGAACGCGGAGGCTTGAGGACCAGGGGCACGTGGAGCACCGAGGACGTCATGTTCCGCCCGCCGTGGCCCGCAAACCCCTGCTCGCCGAAGGACTCCCCGTGGTCGGAGAGGATCCAGACCAGGCTCTCCTCCCAGAGCCCGGCGGCATCGAAGCGATCGAAGAGCCGTCCGAGCTCCTCGTCGGTGAAGCGAAGCTCGGCCGCGTATCGCTGCTGCAGGTTCAGGACCTCGGACTCGTGACCCGACGTCTCGAGGGAGCCCGCCCCGGCCAACCGCAGCAGGCTGAAGTACGAGAGGAAGTCGTCCGGCCGGTAGTCCTCGGGCAGCAGGTCCTGGGGAGGCAGGTACGGACCGTGCAGATCCATCGTATGCAGATAGAGGAAGCTCGGATGGGGCGCTCGGGCCACAAGGCGCTCGGCCCTGCGCCGCATCTCGGA
>JBDLIK010000219.1:0-6113 GCA_039714895.1 Myxococcota bacterium
GGCGATGACAGCGGTTCCGGTGCTGTGGCCGCCGCCGCGGCGGGCGCGCGCTCGTGGATCTCCGTGAGCGCGATGGGATCGGCCGCGACATCCACCGCACGGTTCGGCGTCTTCGAGGCCGTCGCGGGACTCTCCGTCGGCACCGCGGCCGCCGTGGCCGGCTCGGGGAGGTTCGCCGAGGGGGCCTCGGGGCCGATCCCCCGCTCCAGCAGCACCCCGGCGATCACGCCGGCCACCAGCAGGCCCGCCAGGGGGGCGTAGCGTCGCAGCACCACAGCCCGCCCGGTCCTCGGGCCCAGGGAAGGCGCCTTTTTTCCTCCCCGCAGCTCCTGGTCGGCCTGCACCACCAGCGACTGGGAGATGGTCTGGGCCCCCGCCGCGTATCCAGCCAGCAGCGCGCGATCGCACAGCAGGTTCACCACGCGCGGGATGCCCGCGGAGCGCCGATAGAGCTCGCGCAGGGCAGCGTCGCCGAAGAGCTCGCGCCGGGCACCGGCGGCAATGCGCAGTCGATGGCGCACGTACTCGGCGGTCTCCGGCGCGGAGAGTGGTGTGAGCCGCCAGCGCACGCTGATGCGCTGGCGCAGCTGGCGCAGGGAGGGAGACTCCAGCATCGCATCGAACTCGGGCTGCCCGAGCAGGATGATCTGGATCAGCTTCGAGCTCTCGGTCTCCAGGTTCGAGAGCATGCGGAGCTGCTCGAGGGCATCGGGGCCGAGGGTCTGGGCCTCGTCGACGATGAGCAGCACGCGCCGACCATCCTCGCTCTTCTCGAGCAGAAAGCGGTTGAGCCGCTCCATGAGCTCTCGCCGCGAGGCCCCCGTTGGATCCAGCCCGAGCTCGACGTGAATGGCCTCGAGCAGCTCGGCCGCCGAGAGCTGGGGATTGAAGATGATCGCCACCTCCGCGCCGGGATCGAGGCGCGTGAGGAGCGTGCGACAAAGGGTGGTCTTGCCGGTACCGACCTCACCGGTGACGGCGATGAAGCCCTCTCCCTGCTCGATCCCGAACAGGAGGTGGGCGAGGGCCTCGCGATGGGAGTCCGCCAGGAAGAGAAAACGGGGATCGGGGCTGAGCTGGAACGGCTTGTCCCGCAAGCCGTAGAACGCGGTATACATCCGACCGATCCTCGAAGAGGACCCACCCCCGTTGCCCGAGCGAACATATCACTCGTCCGAGGTGGGTAAAACAGCTGCTGGTGTGGACGTCGGAGCCACCCTAGCGAAGACTGCTGTGCGCACGCCGGACGGAACCCTCCGCTACCGACTCTGCCCTGCAGACGCCCTGGAGGATCTCGCTCGCGAGCTCTGCGCCGATGCCCCCTCCCGCATCGGCATGACGGGAGGAGGAGCTGAAGCGCTCGGGCAGCGACTGGAGGGCCGAGGGGTGCGGGTGAACGAGTTTGCCGCCTGGGGTGCGGGAGCCACAGCCCTGCTCGGTGGGGAGGGTGGGACCGTCGCCGATCGACACCTGGTCGTGTCCGTGGGTACGGGCACCTCCGTGCTGCTGGCCGACGGATTGTCGGTAAGCCGCATCGGAGGAACGGCGCTCGGCGGAGGAACTGTCGTCGGTCTCGGTGTCGCACTGCTGGGAACCGGGCGCTTCGAGGAGATCACCCGACTGGCGGCGGCTGGGGATCGACGCAAGGTCGATCTGCTCGTGTCGGACATCTACCGCGCCGGAGAGATTCCATTGGCGGGAGAGCTCACCGCCGCCAGCTTCGGGCGCCTCGCCCGCGAGACAGCACCGGCTCCGGCTCGAGAGGACCTCGCCGATGCCATCATGGGGCTGGTGGGAGAGAACGTGTCGCTGGTCTGTGCCGGCCTTGCCGCAGCCGCCCAGGCCTCCCGAGTGGTCTTCGGAGGGTCGACGCTGCGCGACAACCCCGCCCTGGTGCGCGTCCTGGAGCAGATCACCGCCGCCATGGGCCGGCGCCCGATCTTCCTACCAAACGGCGAGTACGCCGGCGCCCTCGGCTCCCTGCTCCTCGCCTCGACCTAGCCCTGCGGGCGTTCCTTGAGGGCCGGCTCCGTCGCAGCATCGTCCGGCCGGGTCAGGTTGCGCAGCACCCGCTGGGTACGCGCGATGGCGGCTCGCTGCACCCGGAGCTCCTCGGTCTGGGCAGCGACGTGACGCTCGAGGCGGTCTTTCGCGTCGAGCACCTCTTCGACCCGACGCTCGAGCTCCGCGAGGCGCTGGCCGAGCACGGGGTCTGACGCTCCCGACGCCGCCGCGCCGAGAGGAAAGGCGGGCGGCGTGACGCCCTCCGCAAGCTCCGGCTCGGGCTTGGCATCGTCCTCGGGCTCTTCCATCTCGGGCCTGGTGCCGAACAGGGATGGCTCCGCCTCCTGGGCGCTCGGGAAGCCCCCCGCTCCGAGGTCCTCCTGAGCCTCCACGACGGGCTCTAGCTCGGGTATCTCACTCAGCGGGGCGAACAGTCCGCGTCGACGATCGCGGCGGCGGGTGCGAGACCAGGCGATCAGCAAGGCAGCCACCAGGGCGGCGCCCCCCAGTGCCACCAGAACCCGCCGATCGCGGAGCGCTTCCGGAAGCTGGGCGATCAGGGGAGCGTCCCCGGCGCTGGCATCGCCCTGATCCGACGGAGGCTCGCCACCGGGAAGGGGAACCGGATCCGGGCGGGTCGCCAGCACCGGCTCGCCAGCGCTCGACTCGCTCCCGGAAGGCACCCGGTCGGCGTCCGCTGGAGTGACCGGGGCGTCCGGCTCGGTACCGGCGAGATCACCCGGCGGGGCGGGGTCCGGGGCGGGCTCGGCATCCGGAACGGGTGCGGGAGTTCCACCGGCGCTCACATCCGGCCCCCCGGCGAACGGGAGGGGCGGGGGCGCCGTGTCCGGTTCGGGCTCGAGGCCCGCGAGATCCACGCCGTCGGGCTCCGGGGTGGAGGTCGTGGGCTCGGCGCCGCTCGGCTCGGTCGTGGCCACCGGCGGGTCGGGCTCGAGGGCAGGCGTCCCGGTCAACCGGGGTTGCAGCGGGCGCAGATCGAGAACGATGCGCGGAGGATTCTCGAGCACGATCTCCGTCACGTGAACCGGTCCACCTCGGAGCTGGATGTGCGCCACTGCGCCACCGGCCTCAGGCGTCACGCGGACGGACGCGACCAGGTCGCTGCGCGAGCTCATCACCCGGCGGTGGCTGCCCGCGGCGAGATCCACCACGAGCTCGTCGGGGTCTTCCTGAGGCTGGACCCGATAGGCGGTCTCCTCATCGAGCTCGAAGACCACGCGCGTAAAGGTGGGGTGCTTGCCCACCCGCACCTGCAGCAGGCCCGCCGAGTTCGAGGCAGCCGGTGCCACAAGGAGAAGGACACCGAGGGCCGCGCCGATCCAAAGCCGCCGGAGTCCAGCCCTCCGGAAGATCATTCGAGTCACTTGACGCCCTCTCCTGCTGGCTGGCGAATCCTTCGGATTCGCTTGCATCGCCGGCTGACCCGCTCGGGTCAGCCCCCCAGGGCGCAGGGAAAGTACCCTACGATCGGCCTCAGGTCTCGTGGGTGGGACCCTCCGCCGGTGCCCCCTCGAGCTCGGGACGAGGGACCGATGCGCCGGGGCGAGGGGGCGCCCCTCACGGCTGGAAGGAGACCTCCAGCACCCCGTGGCGCAGGCGCACCGAACCCACCGAGCGCCCTGCCACCGACCCGGGCAGCGCGATCAGGCGCTCGGCGTCGCGCACGCGCACCACCAGGTCCTGCCCGCGCACCCCCACCGAGACCTCCTCCTTGGTCGCCCCGGGCAGATCGATCTCGAGACGCGCCCGCCCCCCGCGCTTGTCGAGGCGGATGGGACGGCCCACCGCAAAGCGTTCACAGGGATCCCGCCGGCCGTACACCTCCTCGGCGAGAGCCGCGAGAGCCTCGACCCCGATCACCTCCGTCGGCCGCAGGGGCGCTCGCAGGATCGGCACGGGGAACGAGGCATGGATCTCGTTGAGCTCCATGCGCTCGCGCTCCTTCCAACGGGCGAAGTAGCCGTCGGCCGCACCCTCGGGAAGGACCCGGTTCACCAGAACCGCGTCCGTGGCAACGCCATAGAGGGAGAGGTAGGCGAAGGAGCGCCGCGTCTCCTCCACCACCACGCGGGCCGGATTGACCACCAGGCGCGCGCTGGTCCTCTCGGTATCGAGCAGGATCTGGCGCACGTCCTCCACGTCCTGGTAGAGGCGCTCGAAGGCGTCGTAGAACTCCTCGGGAGGCACCCAGTGCCCGGCGCGCAGCCGCTCCATCACAGGACGTACACCCCGCACCAGACGGCGCTTCAGATCGAAGAAGTCGTGCATGAAGATGCGCAGGGCATCCGGGAAGCGCAGCATCCGCAGCGTCGCACCGGTGGGTGCGCAGTCCACGACGCAGAGATCCGACTCCCCGGCCGCCTCCACATCGCGGATGGCGCGCAGCGAGACGAGCTCCTCGAGTCCCGGGAAGACGAGCATCTCCTCGGCGACGAGCTCGTCGGCGTCGTCGGCGAGGAGCTCGCGCAGCCAGCGCTGGATGCCCGACCAGGAGCGGTCGAGCTCCGCGAGCACCTCGACTTCCTGGGCAACGACCCCTTCGGCGACCGTCACCGGGCGCGACCCCACCGGCCGGCCGAGGGCATCCCCCAGGCTGTGCGCGGCGTCGGTGGAGAGCAGGAACACCCGGTGGCCGTGGGCGGCAGCACCGAGGGCCGTGGCCACCGCCAGACTGGTCTTGCCCACGCCCCCCTTGCCGGTGAGCAGGAGCACCCTCATGAGATCTCCCCGGCCGCTGCGCCGAGCTGCACCACGAGGGTCCCCTCGGTGAGACGGGCTCGCGAGAGCGCCAGGCTCCGCATGCGCTGGGGGAGCCGGAGGGCCCGCCGGCGTGTTCCGGTGCGGATCACGAGGTCTCCCTCGAGCTTGGCGACGTCGAGGCTGGACGCGCTGGCGTGGGGAAGGGGAATCTCCACGCGGTAGCCGGCGGGGTCCCGGGCGAAGCGCAGGGTGGGCGCCTCGCAGAGCCGCGCGGATGGGGAGAGGTCGCCGAACAGGTCGGCTCCGTGGGCTGCGAGCGCATCGAAGCCGGTGACTTCGTCCTCCTGCAGGGGCGCCCGGAGCACCGGCAGCGGTGCGAAGAGCTCCTCCACCTCCGCACACCGCTCCGCCTGCAGCTTGCCCCAGTCCCGAAAGAACGGCTCGGCGACGGCGCTCTCGGGGAGCAGGCGGTTCATCACCACGGCGTCGCAGCCCACCTCGAAGAGCGAGAGATCCGTGAAGGCACGCAGTGCTTCGTCGATGACCATCCGTTCCGGGGTGACCACGAGACGCACCGTCGTCTCGGGCGCGCCGATGCGGTCGCGCAGCCCGCCGAGCTTCTCGTAGAGCAGCCGCTCCATGTCGGCAAAGACCTCGGAGCCCGGCAGGGGCACGTGGACCAGCTGGCGGGCCAGGGGAGTCACCACCCGCGAGACGGCCTGCTGTACGCGCAGGATGAGGCGCAGCGCGCTGGTGGCGACCTCCGGAAGCGTCAGCAGCCGGAGGGTGGCGTCGGTGGGCGCGCAATCGACCACCACGTGCTGATAGCCATGGCGGCTGCCGTGCGCCTCCACCGCCAGCAGCGTCGTCAGCTCCTCGGCCCCGGGCAGCAGCGCCAGCTCCTCGGCGACGATCTCTTCGATGCCCTGATATCGGAGCAGGGAGACCAGGTAGTCGCGGACGCTTCCCCAGTGGTGCTCCATCTCCTTGCGGGCGTCCACCTCGAGGGCGTCGAGACCGGGGGCCACCGCAACGGGCTCGGGCCCGAGGCGGCGTTCGAAGACGTCGCCCAGGCTGTGGGCGGCGTCGGCGGAGACGACCAGGGTGCGTTCTCCCCGGGCGGCAGCGCAGGCGGCGCTGGCCGCGGCGGTGGTGGTCTTGCCAACCCCCCCCTTGCCCGTGTAGAGAACGAGACGCACACCGCGACGGTATCACGGGCCTGGCGGGTCCCGCCGGGGCCGAGCCCCGGCTGCCCGCCACTTCGTCTCGGTTCAGGCTCGCATCCCCCGCCCCGCTCCAGGCGGCCGAGCGCGTTGACAGCCGGCGCGCGGTGGTCACCCTGCCGCCCATGCTTGCGCTCCTGCTGGCCACGAGCTTCGCCACCTCGG
>JBDLIK010000220.1:0-6056 GCA_039714895.1 Myxococcota bacterium
CACCCGGCTGGCTCCGCACGCGGCCGAGCGCGAGCGCTTCTGGCGGGCGCGCAAGGGCGCCTTCGGGGCCATGGGCCGGCTGGCCCCGGACCTCTACGTCCACGACGCGGTGGTGCCCCGAGCGAAGCTCCCCGAGATCCTCGAGAAGATCTGCGCGCTCTGTGACCGCAGGGGGCTCAAGCTCTCCAATGTGTTCCACGCGGGCGACGGAAACCTGCACCCCAACATCTCCTTCGATCGGCGCGACGAAGAAGAGCTCGCCCGCGTCCTCGAGGCCGGGGCCGAGATCCTCGAGCTCTGTGTGGAGGCGGGAGGGGTCATCAGCGGCGAGCACGGCATCGGCACCGAGAAGCGAGACTTCATGGGGCTGGTCTTCGGGGAGGACGATCTCGAGGCCATGAAGCGCCTGCGGGCCAGCTTCGACTCCGAGCAGGTCTGCAATCCAGGCAAGGTCTTCCCGACCACCCGCTTCTGCGTGGAGGCGAACCCGAAGGCACGCGGCTACGACCGGGTGCCCCTCGGCACATGAGTCCGGACGACCTCGGGGCCCTGCGAGAGGCGCTGGGGGAGCGGGGCGTGCACGAGCACGAGCCGCGGAGGATGGAGGGGGTCGCGCCCTCGGTCACCCTCGAGCCGGACGAGGGCGTCGCCCTGGCCGCCGCGCTGCGGATCCTGGCCGGACGCCGGCGCGCGGTGCTGGTGCGGGGCGGGGGGAGCCGGTTGGGTCTTGGCAATCCGGCCACGCGGGCGGACGCCTTCCTCTCCACGCGGAGGCTCGCGGGGATCCTGGAGCTCGACGCCGAGGAGGGTGTCGTGCACGTGCGGGCCGGGACGCCGCTCGCGACCCTGCGCGCCGCCGCAGTGGAGGCCGGGTGGGAGCTCCCGCTGGACCCGCCTGGCGCCGGCAGCAGCGTGGGGGGGGTCCTGGCGATCGCGGCCCTCGGGCCCCGCGCGCTGGGACACGGGCGGGTGCGGGACGTGGTGCTGGGTCTCGAGGTGGTGCTCGGCAGCGGCGAGCGGACCCGCTGCGGAGGTCGGGTCGTGAAGAACGTGACCGGCTATGACCTCCAGAAGCTCTACGCCGGCTCCTTCGGCACGCTCGCGGTCATCGAGGCGGCCTGGCTGAGGCTGCGACCGCGACCGGAGCGCGTGGCGCTGTGGGCGGCCCGGCTGGGTCCCGGCCAGGACCCGCTGGCCCTGGGTCTGGAGGTCGCCCGGGGTGCCGCCGCCCGGGCGGTCGCCGTGCTCGACCCGGGGCTCGCCTCGGGTCTGCCGGGAGTCGAGGTCTCCGCCGGCTCCGCGCTCCTGGTGGTGGAGCTGGCGGGCGGCGAGCCCGTGGTGGAGCAGCGCGGCTCGGAGCTCCGCGCCCGGCTCGGTGCCGAGCCCGCGAAGGGCGAGCTCCTGGACGGGGTGCGCGAGCGCCAGGGCGGTCGGGTCGGCGAGGCGGGTCTGCTCTTGCGCGTGGACGCCCTGGCGCCGCGGCTTCCGGCCGCGGCCCGAGCCCTGGGCGAGGCCGGCGGATCGGTGCTCGCCTACCCGGGCCTGGGCCTGCTCTACGCCGACTTCGAGGTGGCGGCGGTCGAGCCCGCCCTCGCCGCGGCTCGAGAGGCAGCGAGCCGCGGCGGTGGGGGCTGGCGGATCGAAGCGGCTCCACTGGAGCTCCGCCGCGAGCACGAGGTGTTCGGGGATCCGCCGGAGGCGCTGGCGGTGATGCGTGCCCTCAAGGATCGGTACGATCCCGCCGGCGTGCTCAACCCCGGTCGCTTCCTCGGAGGGCTGTAGGGTGGAAGGCCCCGCCGGCCCGCTCGCCGATCTGCTCACCGGGACGATGGACTGCGTCCACTGCGGGCTCTGTCTGCCCGCCTGCCCCACCTATCGGGAGACGGGTCGCGAGGGATCGTCCCCCCGCGGTCGCATCCATCTGATGCGGGCGGTCGCCGAGGGGCGGCTGCCCCTGGGCGAGGTGCTCGCCGAAGAGGCCTATCTGTGTCTGGGCTGCCGGGCTTGCGAGACCGCGTGTCCCTCGGGCGTCGCCTTCGGCTCGCTCCTCGAGCGCACGCGCGCGGAGGTGGACCGGGCCGGATTGCGACGTGGCCTGGCCCGCTTCCTCGAGCGCCGTGCCCTGCGCGATCTGGTGCCCCACCCCCGGCGCCTGCGCCTGGCGGTGGATCTCCTGGCCGCCGTGCAGGCGCTGCGCGTCGACCGGCTGCTGCGGGCCCTGCTTCCCGAGAGGCTGAAGGAGCGGCGCGTGCTGCTGCCCCCGATTCCCGGCCGCTCCCAGCGGCGTCCCCTTCCCGCGCTGACACGGGCCCGCGGGCCGCGACGGGGGCGGGTGGGCTTTCTGGCGGGCTGCGTGATGCCCGAGCTCTTCGGTTCGGTCAACCACGCCACCGTGCGCGTGCTGGCTCGCAACGGCTTCGACGTGGTGGTGCCACCCGCCCAGCGCTGCTGCGGAGCCCTCCAGGCCCACGCCGGGGACGAGGCGACGGCTCGCACCCTGGCCCGTGCCAACGCCGCGGCCTTCGACCCCCCCGACCTCGACGCCGTCGTCACCAACTCGGCGGGCTGCGGAGCTGCCCTGCGCGAGGCGGGCGCGCGTGCGGAAGAGGCCGGCCCGCTTTCCCAGCGGGTGCGCGACGTCTGCGAATGGCTCGACGAAGCCGGACTCGTGCCCCCGAGCCGTCGACTCGAGCTGCGCGTCTGCTACGACGATCCCTGCCATCTCGTCCATGGCCAACGGGTGATGGAGGCACCACGCCGCGTGCTCGAGGCCATTCCGGGTCTCGCGCTCGCCCTGCACCACGACCCCACCAGCTGCTGCGGCGCCGCCGGGATCTACAACCTCACGCATCCCGCCATGGCGAGCCGCGTGCTCGCCCGCAAGCTCGACAGCCTGGCCGCCGCCGACCCGGACGTGATCGCCACCGGGAACCCGGGCTGCCTGATGCAGCTCCGCCCGGGGGTCGCCGCCCGGGGCCTGCGCGCCCGGGTCGCCCACCCCGTAGAACTCCTCGACGAGAGCTACAGCTAGAGCCAGGACCGTGACAGGAACGCAAGCGCCGGAGGCGCGCGCAGCGAGGCAGAGCCGAGCGAAGCCTGTGGTGCCTGCGGGCTCAGCCCGCAGGCGGACCCACAATTAGCGGTAGAGCATCGCGTCGGGGGTCCCGCGCCGCGGGGTGATGCGGGGGAAGGCGCCGATCCCCATGTCTCCGCCGGAGACCTGGAGCACCAGCTCTACGGGCAGGATCGACTCGCGCTGGCGGACGAGCCCGTAGCGCTCGCGGGTTCCCCGGAACGCATAGGTGGACCGGGCGGTGGGCCTCGTGTCCGGGTCGTCGGTGAGCCCGAGCCTCACGCGCTCGAAGAAGAGGTCGCGGTCGGCGTCCGGTTCCTGGGAGCGGTCCGGGTCCACGAGGATGTCTCGATGGGACGCCTCCTCGAGGCGGGAAACCACCCGGGCCAGCCGCTCCTCGGAGACGCGCTGCTTCCGGACCACGGGTTCGCCGCGTTCCTCGCCGTTTTCGTTCACGAAGGCGAGCTCGATGGCCCGCCCTCCCAGGAGGGTCAGCCCGTGGGGATGCAGCTCCCCGTTGTCGAGCTCACCGTCGAGCAGCTCGGGAAGCAAGGCGAGACCCTCCGGGCCCGCCACCCGGGGGTGCTCGATCAGGAACTCGCGGGACACGCGGATCTGCTGGGGGGTCGACTCCTCGAGCTCGATGCGCAGCAGGTGTCCAGCCTCCGCGCCGGCTTCGGTGTCCGCGTAGTCCCGCGCGACCTGGCGCAGCATGCCGACCCGGACGTCGCGCCGTGCGACGGGCTTGACGGCCTCGATCGCCTGCCTGGCGGCCTTCTCCTGCAGCTCGGCGATCTCGTCGGCGTCCGTCTCCGGGTCGTCTTTGGCCAGGGACGCGGCCGCCAGGAAGTCACCCTGAGACTCCTCGTAGGACACCATCCAGTGCTGGATCTCTGCCGCGTGAAGCCCGCTCGGGTACTGGGCGAGGTAACGGCGAGCGAATACCGCCGGTGCCTTGCTCTCGGGAGCGGCCCAGGGGAAGCGCAGGAGCCGGTTCGGCAAGCCCATCGCCGCGGCGGGGACACCGGGGAGATCGATCAGCCACTCGACGGGATCCGGGAGGTCGCGGTCCCGGGGTCCGTTCGCCAGGGGGCCGAACGCCAGCCAGCGCAGCTGCCGGCTGCGCTCGTGGGCGCGCGCTGCCTGGTAGAAGCGGTACGGGTTCTGCTCCGGACTCCCGAGGATCGACCAGGCGTGGCGCGCCATGTTGGCGTTCGCGTCCTCTCGGGCCACCCGCTCGAAGCGCTCCCAGGACTCCCCCTCGAGTCCCGACTGTCGTTCGGAGACCGCGAGGGCGAAGTCTGCTTCGTCTCCCAGCGGACCCTCCGGGTCGGCTTCGAGCAGGGCCCGGGCCTCCTCGGCCACCCGTTCGGGCGAGTCGACGAGCAGGGCCAGCAGCAGGATGCGCTCCGACGTGACGTCGGCGTCCGCGGCTGCGTCGAGGCTCCGAGCGCGCTCCGCCGCCGCGTGCTCCAGCCGCTGCCGGGCCTCGTCGCGCAGCTCGCTCGCTTCGGGATCTTCGGGGGTGTACTGGAGCGCCCGCTCGGCGAGCAGCAGGGCGGCGCCGTCCTCGCCCCGATCGACGGCGCGTCGGGCGCGTCGCAGGGTGCGGTCGCGCCGATCGTGGTACCAGCGCTCCTGGGTCTCGTCGATGCGCCCCATCAGCTTCTCGGCGTCTGGCTCTCCCGGGTGGTTCTCTACGAACTCCTTCCAGTGAGCCAGGGCCTGGCGCTCGGGGGTGCTGAGCGTCTCCGCCTGATGCTCGGCCACCAGCAGGTTGGCGAGAGAGCGGGCCAGCCTCCAGGGGGCCATGGCCCCGCTGGTGATCGAGCGTCCCACGGGCTCCGCCAGCGCGTTGAAGATGCGCCCGAAGCGCGTCCAGCGAGCGTCGGCGATGCGGTGCCTGGCGAGGAGGCGCTCGTCGTCTCCCAAGACGGCCTCGAGACGATGCTCCAGAACGGCGTCGAGGTCGTCCCGCTCGAGCAACTCGTGGCTGCGGGACTCGTAGCGCAGGGGGTCGTCGGTGGTGGCGTTGCGCAGGTCGAGAGCGAAGGGGACGAGTCCGGTGGCGGGGTCGTCGAACTCCCGGCGAGCGCGATCGATCTCCTCGAGTGCGTCGACGGCCTGCTGCACGCGCAGCACCTCGTCTGCCAGCGAGGCTGCCATCGCGTCGTGTGCCAGACGGTCCGCCTCGTCCGGGACACGCGTCGCGAGGGTGGGAAGCGGCTCGAGCGCCGCCCGCGGAGGCGGTGCCGTGGGCGAGGTACAGGCCATCGCCAGCAGGATCAGCCCGAGAGCGACTGCTTCCCGGCGGCTACCCCGACGGGAGCGAATCCGCAGGATTCGCCAGCTAGGAGGCTGACCCGAGACTCGGGTCAGCCGACGCCGCGGAAGGTCCCGCGAAGCGGGACCGCAGCTAGCGGCTGAAGCGGTCACGGTCCACCCTCAGCGTGAAGGCCAGGAAGGACTCGAGGCGGCGCTGGGCCTCGAGCTTCTCGGTGGAGCCATCCTGGTTCGCGACGGCCTGGTAGAGACGCGAGGCCGAGTCCACCAGCTCTTCGAAGGCCGGCGGGTCGAAGCGCAGCCCCTCGGGCGGCCGCTCCTGCACGTACTCGACCGCCAGGTCGGCGTAGAGATCTGCCAGGGACAGCAGGTGCTGGTTGGCGAGCTTGCTCTCCCGGTGCCGCACCACCAGTCGTTGCAGCTCCGAGATCGCGCGAAGGTCGCCGTCGGGCAACACCTCCCGGGCTTCGGCGAAGCGCTCTGCCCGATCGCGGTCGGCCTCCTCGAGCTCCTCGCGAAGCACGCTCTCGTAGTGGGTGCCCCCTGCCTCCGGGGCGAGGGCGTCGAGGAGTGCGACCCGTAGCTCGTAGGCTTCGAGGACTCCGTCCGGATCGAAGATCACCTCCCCTTCGGCCTCCTGCCACTCGGCGCCCGCGCCGAGGTCGGCGGCCTCGGCCAGGGCGTCGCAGAGAGCGGCGCT
>JBDLIK010000221.1:0-6054 GCA_039714895.1 Myxococcota bacterium
CGTGGCCCCGAAAGTACTTGGAGACCACGACGTTGGTGGCAAGCTGCGACCAGCCGCTCGGGACCTCGCAGCCGCGCTGCTCGAAGACCACCTCCCCGCGCTCGCTCTGGATGCGGGCATCGCGTAGCTCCCACTCCACGGACGCAAAGGGGTCCTCGTGAGGACGGGTGAAGAAGCGCGGAACCTCGACGCCGATCGTCTTGCGACGTGCCCGACGGCCCCCCACCGGTTGCAGGTGGCCGGCGCCCCGCCCCGCGCGAGGTCCCGATCCGCCGTTCGATCCACCCTTCCCGCCCAATCGTCCGTTCACACTTCCCCCCACCCCTGGAACAGAAGCCGCGCCCTTCCCCACCGGCTCAGGGCCACCGGCGCAGGGAGGCGCGGCTCCAGCCATGCTCCCGGGCCCCGCCGCCCCGTCCGACAGCAAGGTCCGGAGAAGAGAGAGGCCCCGGGAAACCCCGGGGCCCCCGAGCAAGACCAGGTCCTCCTTCCCGGTTCAAGCTCGCTCCCCTCTCGGCGACCGCCTTGTGAAACGAACCCCCCCAGGCCGCCAAGAGGATCATCCCCGTGGTTCTTTGATACTTCGGCCTCCGCACCCGGTCAACCGAAAAGGCACAAAATCTTGGGTTCGAGCGGGTCTCGGAACACAACCTGTGGAGTTTGAAGGTGAATCGCCTCTGCGGCGAAAGACACTCGGTCCAGCGCTTCACTCGGCGACAGGGACGTAACCTGCTGAATCTCGATGGGTTGACGCGATGCGTTACCGCGGCGCGTCAAGACGGTCGCGAGAGGGGTCTCAGGGGTGGCGGTTGCGGACCAGAAGGCGGCTCGGGCCACCGGCTGCGGGGACGGATTTGACGGCCAGCGCCACCCGGTTTCCCGGGTCGAGGGCATCCCAGAACCGCTCGAGGGTCTGCTCCGGGGAGCCGCCGAGCGGGAGCCAGAGGGGCTCGCCGCGGTAGCTCGGCAGCGGGTCGCCGTCGCCCGCGTAGGTGGTGAGACCGAGCCCGAGGCCGGCGGGGGGAGCGGCCGGCCGGTAGATGAAGCGATCCGTCCGGGCCGGGTCCGCCGGGCTCGCCTTGAGGATCGCCAACGCGAGTTCGGGGCTGCCCCGCAGATCGAGCAGGCCCGCGATGCGCGGGGTGTAGTGAGGTGCGTCCGGCTCCCGCTCCCGGGTGGCCAGGGCATCCTCGAAGCGACCTTGCCGCGACAGGAACTCTTGGACCGTGCGCGTCTGGTCCCCGTTGCTCACGAGCTGAAGGCCCGGAAGCTCGAGCATGGCCTCGTAGAGGGTGAGGGAGGGGTTCTCCAGCCGCTCCGGGTCGGTGGGCTCGGTGCGCAGGGTGCCGGCTTCGGCCACGAAGCGGCGGCTGCGGCTCGACTCGCTGCGGCCCATGATCCAGTAGACCAGCTGCCAGGCGTCGGCACCCTCGGCGCGCCCGATCACCAGCCCGCGGCCGGGGTACGGGTTGCGCTTCAGGTGCCGTTCGAGGTTCGCGTGGGCCTGCTCGCGGATCTCCACGCTTCCTCCTCAGCGCCCCGGGATCCCCGTGAAGCGGATGCCGATCCCCTCGGGCGTCTTGTAGCGGACGTTCATCCCAATGAGCAACGCCGTCACGGCCTCGACGATGCGCGCGTTCGAGAGCGGCCCGCCATCCACCGCGCGCAGACCGGGCACGAGCTCGCACAGCTTCATGACCTCGCGGCGCGGGTCTCGGGGCCCGGAAACGACGACGTCGCACTCCACCGGATGCTCGAGGTCCTGAAGACGGTGGGCCGACACGTTCTGGAACGCCGAGACCACCGGGACGCCCTTGGGAACGAGGGTGGCCACGAGCTCGGCGCAGGACCCCTGCCAGATCCCCACGGTGCGGGCGGCTCCGTCCCCCACCGCGCTGGCGAGGGGCACCCCCATGGAGACGACGATCTGCTCGGGTCCGAGAGCGGGTGCGACACTCCTCACGGTGGCGGCGCAGTGCTCGAAGGGCACCGAGAGCACCACGAACCGACCCCGGGTGGTGGCTTCGGGATTCTCGAAGCCTTCCACCGCGGCCCCGGGCACCTGGCCGCGAACCTCCTCGGCGGCTGCCAGGGCTCGATCTGCCTTGCGCGATCCGATGGCGACGTCGCGCCCAGCCCGCGCGAAGCGCAGCGCGAGGCCGAGGCCCTGGTCGCCGGTGCCACCGAGGATGGCGATCGTCTCCATGCTGGAGCCACGCTAGCGCGCCCCCTTCGCGGTCGCCGGCGGCCCGCGCTCGCCAGGGATATGCTCGCTGCGTGAGTGCCGAGCTCCCCGATCCCTCCTTCACTCCGACCGCGATCCGGCAGCAGGGACCGCGCAACCTCGCCGTCGAGTGGGCCGACGGACACCAGAGCCTCTACGACGTGCGTGCACTGCGCCTGGCCTGCGCCTGCGCCAGCTGCGTCGACGAGTGGAGCGGAGAACACAGGCTCGATCCGACCTCGGTCCCCGACGACGTACACCCGCAGAGCATTCGCGGCGTGGGGCGTTACGCAATCCAGATCGACTGGAGCGACGGGCACAGCACGGGCATCTATCCGTTCCGACGCCTGCGCGAGCTCGACCGCCCAGGAAGCACCGCCGCAGCCGATCCAACGCCGTGACCCCCGCTCAGAAGCGCCGATCCCGCGCCACGCCGATGAAGTCGAGCTCGCGGTAGGCGCCCTCGAGATCCATCCCGAACCCCACCACCCAGCCGCCCTCGACTCGAAAGCCCACGTAGTCGAGGGGGACCGGCTCCCGACGTGCCTCCCGCTTGTCGACCAGGACGGCGGTGCGCACGCTGCGCGGCTCGGTCGCCTCCAGCAGATCCCGCAGCGCCCCGAGGGTCCGCCCCTCGTCGATGATGTCGTCTACGACGAGGACGTCGCGTCCGTCGAGGGCCTCGGGATCGAAGGATTCCACCTGCACCTCCGCGAGGGTGGTTCCCCGGGTGCGTCGAACGCGCACCGCGCGCACCTCCGGGCGGGCGCCCCGGGCCTTGAGCTCGGCGCACAGCGCCTCGACGAAGCGTCGCGCGCCCTCGTCGATGCGCAGGATCACGAAGCGCGAGTCCGCGAAGTCCCTGGCGACCCGCTCGGCGAGCTCCCCGATGCGCCCCCGCACGCAGGAGGCGGAGAAGAGCTCCTCGATCTCGAGCGTCCCCATTTTCCTAGCGGTAGCCCTCGCGCACCTCGCGGCGGGGGAGCTGCCACCACGCCTCCTCGCAGGCGCGCGCGAGGTCCTCGTCGAGCTCGAGCTCCGCACCCTGCAGGCTCGCCTCCAGCTGCTCGGGCCGGCTGGCGCCGACGATGGCGGAGGTCACCCCGGGCTGCGCCAGTGCCCACGCCACGGCCACCGACGCCAGGGCGAGCCCGCGGGCCTCCGCCTGCTTGGCGAGGCCCTCCACCAGGCCGAGCTGTACGTCGTCCCAGTAGCGCCGCTGGTACATCTCGCCCGCAGCGCCCAGCGTGAACCGCGTCCCGGGCACCGGCTCCTCGCCCCTGCGGTAGCGGCCCGAGAGCAGCCCGCCCGCCAGCGGGTTGTAGACGATCACCGCGAGCTCCCGGGCCCGAGCCAGGGGGAGCAGCTCGGTCTCGATCTCCCGGTAGAGCAGGTTGTAGCGCGGCTGCAGGCTCTGGTAGCGGGCCAGACCCAGACGCTCGCTGGTGTAGAGCGCCTCCGCGAGTCGCCAGGCCGGCTCATTGGAGCAACCGAGGTAGCGGACCTTGCCGTCGCGGACGAGGTCGTCGAGGGCGCGCAGGGTCTCCTCGAGAGGGGTGTGGGGGTCGAAGAAGTGGGTCTGGTAGAGGTCGATCACGTCCGTGCCGAGACGCGTGAGGCTCGCCTCCACGGCGCGCTGGATGTGGTAACGCGAGAGCCCCGCATCGTTCGGGCCCTGCCCCATCCGGCCGCGGCACTTGGTGGCCAGGAGCAGCCGGTCCCGCACCCCCCGGGCCTTCATCCAGCGACCGACGATCTCCTCGGTGCGGCCCGCGCGTTCCAGACCTCCCGCGAGGGGGTAGACGTCGGCGGTGTCGAGGAAATCGATGCCCCCCTCGAGCGCCCGGTCGAGGATCGCGAAGGAGGTGGCCTCGTCACACTGGTTTCCGAAGGTCATGGTGCCCAGGCAGAGCCGGGGAACCCGGATGCCCGTGCGGCCGAGGGATCGTAGCTCCATGGGGCCAGCCTAATCGTCCGGAAGCGTCCAGGCGATCAGATAGTCGCCGAGGGTGGTCTGGGCGCGGAAGTGGCCCCCCGCAGCAAGCACCACGTACTGACGCCCGTCGATGCGATAGGTCATGGGGGTCGCCTGCCCCCCCGCCGGCAGACGCGCGTGCCACAGCTCCTCGCCGCTCTCCACGTCGAAGGCCCTCAGGTAGTCGTCCTGGGCGGCCCCGATGAAGGCGAGCCCGCTCGCCGTCAGCACCGGCGCGCCGAGGCTCGCGGTGCCGAGCTTGAGGGGAAGCGGAATCGGCGCGATGTCCCGGACGGTGCCGAAGGGGATCTGCCAGCGGATGTCTCCGCTGGCGAGGTCGACGGCCACGAGGGTTCCCCAGGGCGGCGAGCTGCAAGGCAGTCCGATGGGCGAGAGAAAGATCTCCCGGCGCATGGCATACGGGGTCCCGATCTGCGGAGAGATCTCCACCCCGGGGTTGGCAGCCTTCTCGGCCTCGTAGTCGACCCGGGGCAGCAGCCGCACGATCCAGGGCGCGTCGATGGTGTTCGTCACCAGGAGCTGGCGGGCGGGATCCACCGCCACGCCGCCCCAGTTCACGCCTCCGGCGTTGCCCGGGTACATGATGGAGCCCTGGAGGGTCGGGGGGGTGTAGATGCCGTCGTTGCGGAGCGACTCGATGCGCTTGCGACACCAGCGCCGGTCCAGGGGCGTGATCCCCCAGGCATCCTCGGGACGCAGCTCCGTGCGCACCAGCGGCGGCGGCTTCACGGGAAAGGGCTGGGTGGGAGAGAGCCGCTCCTCGGGGACGCCTCCCTGGGGCACCGGCCGCTCCTCGACGGGAAACAGCGGAACCCCCGTCTCCCGGTGCAGCAGGAACACCAGACCCATCTTGGTGGCCTGGGCGAGGGCAGGCACCTCCTCGCCGCCCCGACGCAGGGAGAACAGCGTCGGCTGAGCCGCGAGATCGTAGTCCCACAGGTCGTGGTGGACGGTCTGGAAGTGCCACACCACCTCGCCGGAGGCCCCGCGCAGCGCGATCACCGAGCTTCCGTAGTGATCGATGGCCCGATCCCCCCGGAAGTAGTCCGGCGACGGGTTGCCGGTGGCGACGAAGACGAGACCCCGCTCCGGGTCGACGGACATGGGCGCCCACACGTTGGGAGTCCCCAGGGCGAACTCCGACTCGGCCTCGCCGGCGCTTCGCGCCTTGCGGTCGATCCCGGGAGGAGCCAGATCGAACGCCCAGCGCCGCTCACCGCTGCGGGCGTCGAACCCGCGCAGCACGCCACTGGGTGCGTCGACGCTGTAGTTGTCCGACACCGCCGAGCCCACCACCACCACGTCGCCCACCAGGGTGGGCGGGGACGTCACCTGGTACTCGCCCTTCCAGTGGATGGGGCCCACGCCCCGGGCCAGATCGACGATCCCCGACCGCCCGAACCCCGAGCAGGGGCGCCCGGTGACGGCGTCGAGGGCGATGAGGCGCGCGTCGTTGGTGGCCGTGAAGATGCGCTCGCGGCAGGGCCCGGTGGCCGCGGGATCGGGATCCCGCCAGAAGCTCACCCCGCGACACACCAGCTGGTTGGCGTAGCGGGCGCCGGCGAGAGGGATCTCCGGGTCGTAGGTCCAGCGCTCGCTGCCGGTGCGCGGGTCGAGGGCGATCACCCGGTTGAAGGGCGTGCACAGGTACAGGGTGTCGCGCACCAGGATGGGTGTCGCTTGGAAGGCGCTCGTCGAACGCGTCTCGCCGCGACCGTCGGATACGTCGCCGGTGCGGTACCGCCACGCTTCCTCGAGGTCCTGCACGTTCTCGGGGGTGATGTCAGAAAGCGGCGCGTAGCGCATCCCGCCCGGATCGTTCCCGGAGGCGGGC
>JBDLIK010000222.1:0-6033 GCA_039714895.1 Myxococcota bacterium
ATCTCAGGCTCGAGGGGATCCACTCCGGCTCCAGGAGTCACCGTCACGGGAGTTCTGTTTCGGTCGGAGACGTGCACCGCATGAGCATCCCGGGCCCGTAGAAGGGTCCCGGGAAGCTGTGCCCGCAGCCAGGCGGCAGAGAGCCGGCAGGGAACACGCAGGCGCGCAGCTGCTAGCATCGCAGCCCGGCCGGGGAGGTACGCCATGTCGCTCGAGGGGTTCGAAGAATTCGCCCTGGGTCACGACGGAGCGACCCGCTCGGTCTATCGCAGGGGCAGCGGCCCGGGCGTGGTGATCATCCACGAGATCCCGGGGATCACGCCCGAGGTGGCGCGCTTCGCCCGCTTCGTGGTGGATGACGGGTTCACCGTCTTCCTGCCCCACCTCTTCGGCACCCCGGGCAAGCCCTTCTCGGCGAGCTACGTGGCATCGCAGATGGTGCGGGCGTGCGTGAGCCGTGAGTTCTCGGTCCTCGCCCGGGGCCAGACGAGCCCCGTCACCAGCTGGCTCCGCGCTCTTTGCCGTCACGCCCACGCCGAGTGCGGGGGGCCGGGGGTGGGTGCCATCGGCATGTGCCTCACCGGAAACTTCGCCCTCTCGCTGATGGTCGACGAGTCCGTGATGGCCCCGGTGCTGAGTCAGCCGTCCCTGCCCTTCCCCGTCACCTCGGCGCACCGGGCGGCGCTGCACCTCTGTGAGGAGGACCTGGCCGTGGTGAAGGGCCGCGTCCGTACCGGGTGTCCGGTGCTCGGACTGCGATTCACCCACGACCCGCTGTGCCCGCCGGAGCGCTTTGCGCGGTTGCGGGAAGAGCTCGGCAGCGGCTTCGAGGCCATGGAGATCGACTCGGGACCCGGCAACCCTCACGGCATCGGGCGCATGGCGCACTCGGTGGTGACCATGGACCTGGTGGACGAGAAAGGGCATCCGACGCGCGAGGCCCTCGATCGCGTCCTCGCGCTATTCCGCCAGCGCCTGCAAATTGTGGGTCCGTCTGCGGGCTAAGCCCGCAGACACCACAGCTACGCTCGGCTTCGCCTCGCTGCGCGCGCCTCCGGCGCTTGCAACTTGTGGGTCCGCGTCTTCAGTTGGGGGCGGGGCGGGCGCCGCGCAGGAGCCGACCGGGGAGGGATCCGGTGGCCTCACCGTCAAGGAAGGTGACCTGGCCGCTCGCCACCGTGGCCCGGTAGCCGCGGGCCGCCTGGATGAGACGCCGGCCCTCGGCGGGAAGGTCGAAGACCATGCGGGGTGACTCGATGCCCAGGCCCTCGAAGTCGATCACGTTCACGTCCGCCTGCATCCCAGGCGCGAGCAGGCCCCGGTCGCCGAGGCCGTAGAGCTCGGCGGTACGGCGCGTCTGGTTCGCCACCACCCACGGGAGCGGCAGCCGCTCGCCGCGCTTCCGATCCCGGGCCCAGTGGGTGAGCATGAAGGTGGGCATGCTGGCGTCGCAGATGATCCCACAGTGCGCCCCACCGTCCGAGAGCCCGAGCACGGTCTGCGGGTGGAGGAGCATCTCGCGGATCGGCTCGAAGTCGAACTGGGCGTAGTTGAGCAGGGGGAAGTAGAGCAGCTCATGGCCCTCGCGGCCGAGGAGCAGGTCGTAGGTGACCTCCTCGGGACTGCGGCCCTCTCGCTTCGCGATGGCGGCCACGCTCTTCTCCGGAGCGGGCTCGTAGTCCGGCGGGTCGCCCAGCGGGAAGATCTTGTGGAACGCCTGGGTGATGAAGGCGACGATGGGAAGGTCGGTCTGCGCCTTCTCCGCGAGGATGCGTCGGCGGACCTCGGGGTCGCGCAGGCGGGCCACCCGCTCGGCGAGGGGCAGCGCTGCGAGGGTCTTGTAGGTCGGGTGGTAGGCGAAGGGCTGGAAGCTGCTCTCCAGACCCAGCAGCAGGCCGGTGGGGCGACCCGAGACCTGGGGTCGGATGTTGGCACCCCGGGCGATGGCCTGGTCCGTCAGCTCGAGCACGCGCCGCCACTGGGCCGGGTCCATGTCGTTCTGGAGCAGTGCGTAGCTCACGGGCTGCCCGGTCATGGCGGAGAGCTTCTCCATCCACTCGAGCTCTTGCCCCTCGGGCGCGAGGTCCGAGGCCATCTCGAACACGCCCTGGCCGAGCTCGCCGAGGACGCGGCCGATTCCGAGGAGCTCGTCCTCGCCGGCGAAGGTGCCCGGCACGGGCTCTCCGTCCACCGCCCGGTGCAGGAGCGTTCGCGAGGTCGAGAAGCCGAGAGCCCCCGCCGCGATGCCCTCGCGCACGATGGCCGCCATCGCCTCGATGTCCTCCGGGGTGGGCTTCTCGTTCCGCGCGCCGCGCTCGCCCATCACGTAGGCGCGCACCGCTCCGTGGGGAACCTGCGTCCCCACGTCGAGCACGCGCTCCATGCGCTCCACTGCGTCGAGATACTCCGGGAAGCTCTCCCACTCCCAGCTGATGCCCTCCGCCAGAGCGGTGCCCGGGATGTCCTCCACCCCTTCCATCAGTCCGATCAGCCAGTCGTGACGATCGGGCATGGCGGGCGCGAAGCCGACCCCGCAGTTGCCCATCACCAGCGTGGTCACGCCGTGCCAGCTCGAGGGTGTGAGGTAGGGGTCCCAGGTGACCTGCCCGTCGTAATGGGTGTGGATGTCCACCCAGCCCGGCGTCACCAGCAGTCCGTCGGCGTCGATCTCCCGGCGCGCCGGACCGGCCTTGCCGCCGACCTCTCGGATCGTGGTGCCGTCGATGGCGAGATCCCCCGTCCTTGCGGGAGCGCCACTTCCATCGATGAGGGTTCCACCGCGGATCACGAGATCATGCATGCCGTGCACTCCTGTCCCCTGCTGGCGGAGGGAGGGGTCGACGGATGAGGCTACCACAGCGCTGGCACGAGGCCCGCGTGCTCAGATCCGGGTCGCTCCATCCTAGGGAATGCCCCAGGCCGCTGATACAGTCGCGCGATGGGTGGGGGGTCGTCTGGCGGGCTGTGGCGAAACGCCGACTTCGTTCGGCTCTGGAGCGCCGCCACCGTCACGAACTTCGGCTCCATGATCCGACGCATCGCCCTGCCCTTCGTGGCGATCCTGGTCCTCGACGCGACTCCCAAGGACATCGCCATCCTCGCGGCTGCCTCGATGCTGCCGGGGTTCGTGCTCGGCCTGCTGGCGTCTGCCCGGATCGACCGGCTCCGCAAGCGTCCGATCCTGATCGCGTCGGATCTCCTGCGCGCCCTGCTGATGCTCACCGTCCCGCTGGCGGCCTGGCAGGGCTGGCTTCGCATGGAGCATCTCTACGTCGTCTCCCTGCTGGCGGGATTCCTGAGCTTCCTCTTCGACGTGGCCCACACCTCCTACCTGCCGACCCTGGTGGAGCGGCGGGAGCTCGTCGCAGCCAACAGCCGGCTCAAGGCCGCCGAGGCCGTCACCGAGGCGGGAGCCTTCGCCAGCGGCGGTTGGCTGGTGCAGATCCTCTCAGCCCCGCTCGCCCTGCTGGTGGACTCTCTCTCCTTCCTGACGTCGGCGGCGATCCTCTCACGGATCCGGACCCAGGAGCCCGAACCCCCGCCCACCCACGACTCGCGCGTGCTCACCGAGGTGCGCGAGGGCCTCGGCTTCGTCGCGCGCAGCCCGGCGCTCCGACCGCTCGCCATCAGTTCGATCGTGGCCGCCTTCTCGTTCCAGGTGTACAGCACCGCCTACCTTCTCTTCGTGAACCAGGAGCTCGGCTTCGCGCCAGGCACCCTGGGCACGATCTTCGCCGTGGGCGCCGCGAGCTCCTTCGCGGGCGCGCTCGCCGTCGCGCCCACGAGCCGACGCCTCGGGCTGGGAAACGCCATGGCGGGTGGGCTGGTCCTGGTCTGCCTCACCATGGCGCTGCTTCCGTTCGCGCCGGGGGCAACCCTGCTGGGGGTCCTCCTGCTGGTGCTCCACCAGCTCGGCGACGGCGCCGAGGTGGTCTTCCAGGTGAACGCCGTGAGTCTGCTCCAGGCCACGACCCCCCATCGCATGCTGGGACGTGTGAACGGGACCTTCCACTTCTCGGCCCTCGGCGCCATGCTCCTGGGCACCGCCCTCGGCGGCGCGCTGGGCGAGACCCTGGGCCTGCGCGCAACGCTCCTCGTGGGTGCGGTCGGGGTGGGTGTGGCCGCGGCATGCCTTGGGCTCTCGCGCGTGGGACGCCTCCGCGAGACTCCCGCGCTCGAGCAGACGACCGCAGCACCCTAGGCCTAGGAGGGCGCATCGCTCGGATCCTTCGGAAGCCGCGCACCGCGCACGAGGGCAAAGACCACCGGAATCACGACGAGCGTCAGCACCGTAGCGGACACGAGTCCTCCGACCATGGGTGCGGCGATCCGCCGCATCGTCTCGGATCCGGTCCCGGAGCCCCACATGATCGGCAGAAGGCCTGCGATCGTCGAGGTGACCGTCATCATGATCGGCCGCACGCGGAGCCCGGCGCCTTCTCGGACCGCCTTGAGAAGGTCCGCTTTCGTGTGGAGCCTGCCCTCGCGCTGGAAGCGTGAGACCGCCTCCTCGAGAAAGACCAGAAGGATCACACCGAGCTCGGCCGAGACGCCGGCGAGGGCAATGAACCCGACGCCCACCGCGACACTCAGGTCGTAGTCCAGCACCCAGAGGAGCCAGACCCCCCCCACGAGGCCAAAGGGAAGGGTCAGCATCACGATCAACGTGTCCGAGAGCCGCCGGAAGTTCAGATACAGGAGCAGAAAGATGATCCCGAGGGTGATCGGCGCGACGATCTGCAGTCTCTGCGCGGCGCGCTCCATGTACTCGTACTGGCCACTCCAGACGAGGCTGTAGCCGGCCGGGAGCTCGAGCTCGCGCGCGAGGGTCTCCTTCGCACGGTTGACCCAGGTGCCCACGTCGACACCGTCGAGATCCACGTAGATCCAGGCGTTGAGCCTCGCGTTCTCGCTCTTGATCGACGGCGGACCTTTCTTGATCTGGAGGTCGGCGAGCTGGGAGAGGGGAACCTGGGCGCCCGTGGGAGTCGGCACGAGCACGCGCTGCAGCATCGCCAGGTTGTCGCGAAGCTCGCGTGAGTAACGGAGGTTCACCGGGTAGCGTTCGAGCCCTTCAACGGTCATCGTGACGTTGCGGCCTCCGATCGCAGACTGGATCACGTCCTGGACATCGCCGACGGTGAGCCCGTAGCGAGCGATCTCACGCCGGTCGATCTCGAAGTCGAGGTAGTTGCCCCCGACGACGCGCTCCGCAAAGACGCTGAGCGTGCCCGGCTCGTTCCGGAGAATCGCCTCGATCTGCTCGCCCAGATCCTGAAGGGTGGCGAGATCCGGTCCCGCCACCTTGAGGCCTACGGGAGTCTTGATCCCGGTGGAGAGCATGTCGATCCGTGTCTTGATCGGCATCGTCCAGGCGTTCGTCAGGCCGGGCAGACGCACCGCCTGGTCGAGCTCGGCGATGAGCTTCTGGATGGTCAACCCCGGCCGCCACTCCTCAGGCGGCTTCAGCGTGATCGTGGTTTCGATCATCGAGAGCGGCGCCGGGTCCGTCGCGGTCTCGGCCCGGCCGACTTTCCCGAACACGTGATGGACCTCGGGAAACTGGCGGATCATGCGATCGGTCTGCTGGAGGATCTCTCGTGCCTTCGTGATCGAGATGCCGGGCATCGTCGTCGGCATGTAGAGGAGATCGCCCTCGTTCAGCGGCGGCATGAACTCCGAGCCCAGTTGCCGGAGGGGAAGAACCGTTGCCATCAACACCGCGACGGCACCCGCCAGCACCCAGAGCTTGCGACGCAGCACGAAGCGAATCACCGGCGCGTAGAGCCAGAGCAGGAATCGGTTCAACGGATTCCGATGCTCGGCGACGATCTTCCCCCGGATGAACCAGACCATGAGGAGTGGCACGATCGTGATCGAGAGCAACGCCGCACCCGCCATGGCATAGGTCTTGGTGAAGGCGAGGGGCGAGAAGAGACGGCCCTCCTGGGCCTGGAGGCTGAAGACGGGGAGGAACGACACCGTGATGATCAGCAGCGAGAAGAAGAGCGAGGGACCGACCTCTGTGGCCGC
>JBDLIK010000223.1:0-6012 GCA_039714895.1 Myxococcota bacterium
TGCCCTTCAGCGTGATGTACCGGCTCGTCGCCGTGTTGTACAGCTTGCGGTTGGCGTAGCGTTTGATCAGGACGGCCATGAGAGCGGGTCCGCCTCGTAGGGCTGGAGCGGCGCGCACCTTAGCAGACGCTCCGAGGCACTCAACGGCGCCACACCCTCAGTCCTCCACCGGAACCCGCTGCACTCGGGCCGGGCCCCGGCGCTCGCGGACGCCTCCGGACTGTCCCGGACGCACGCCGAGCTCCCACAGGATCTCCCGCATGCCGAGGAAGGCGCGGAGCACCGCACGGGCCTCCGGATCGTCGCGGCTGAGGCCTTCCCAGCGCTCGATCTCCTCGTCGAGTGCCTCGAGGGCGGCGGTGAGGAGCGTCGCGGCTGCCTCTCCCCCGTGGAGTTGCTCGGCGAGCGCGTCGAGTGTCCGTGCGGCACTGCCGAGCGCCCGCTGCTCGTCGCTGGGGCGGCCCGTGGCCGCGAGGCAGGCGGCGTCCAGCAAGGCGCGGGTCGCCGCCAGCGCCTCCCCGAGCGCGGCCCGGCCGTGACGCCCGGCGCGGGACAACGCCTCTTCGACGCTGGCGGGCGGACCGGCCTCCGGGAAGCGACCTGTCCCCGGCTCGCCGCCGTTGCTGCGCTCCGACGTCAACCCTCTCCCCCCTGCGGCCCGTCGAAGACCCGCTCCGCCACGCGTGCGAGCCCCTCGAGATCGTGGACGTCCCTCGGCAGCTCGGGCACGAGACGCCAGAAACAGCCGAGCTGGCGCGCGCGCTCTTCGAGACTCGCCATGGAGCGCGCGTCGCGCCGCACGAGGGCAGCGTAGCCGCACACCGTCGCCAGCGCTGCCCGGGCGGCCTCTTCGGACGGGAATCCCTCGCCTCCGTCGCGGGCCAGCGCCTCCGACAGGGCGGATCGCGCGAGGCCCTCGTCGCCACCCTCGGGGATCTCGTCGGGGGGCGCGCCCCCCGACGGCCACAGATGAATCCGGTTCAGCACGATGCCGGCAAGCGGGACGTGCGTGCTCTCCAGCCGGTCCAGGAACGCACGGGCGTGGGCCACGGACTCGCCCGCCGGGGCCGCAGCGAGCACGAAGGCCGCCTCGGGTCCGAGCAGCACCTCGCGCACCCGACGGGCGCGCTCGGCGAAGCCCTCCGACATGCCCTCGAAGGCCAACAGGAATTCCGAGATGTCTTCGAGGAAGCCGATGCCGGTGACGCGCTCGATCAGGCCGAGGATCCGTCGCGTGCCCCGCTGGAAGAGCCGCACGCCGAAGCGCCCCGCGGCCAGGGCTGGATGCACGAGCACATGGACCAGTCGACTATCGAGGAACTCCAGCAGCCGCTCGGGCGCCTCGAGGAAGTCGAGGGCGTGCTGTGAGGGCGGTGTGTCGAGCACGACCAGCTCGAACTCCTCGCGCTCGCTGATCTCGAAGACCTTCTCCATCGCGGAGTACTCCGCGCTGCCCGCGAGGGCGTCGGAGACGTGCTGATAGATCGGGTTGCGGAGAATGCGCTCCCGAGTGTCGGTGTCCGGCGCGAACCGCTGCACCAGGTCGTCGAAGGTGCGCTTCATGTCGAGCATCATCGCGCAGAGCGACCCGTTCTCGGGAACGCCCAGCCGCTCCAGGATCTCCCGCGGGATGGGTCGCGGCTCGTTGTCCAGAGCTCCGACGCCCAGAGAGTCCGCCAGGCGCCGGGCCGGATCGATGGTGACCACCACGGCCCGCCGGCCGCGACGCGCCGCGGCCAGGCCGATGGCGGCGGCCAGGGTGGTCTTTCCCACCCCGCCGGATCCCACGCACACAGCGATGCGCCGCTCGAGGATTGCCTCGGGAGTCGAGGGGGTGGACGGCGCTGCCCCCGCCGGGGTCATGCGGCCTCCACCGCCCGAGCCTCGAGCAGCGGTTCCGCCAGGCGCTGCAATCCCGCGCCGCCCTGCACTCCTTCGACCAGGAAGGGGAGCGACACCGTCGGGAGTCCCGTGGCTTCCCTCACCTCCCGGACGTATTGCTCGTTGAGCTCCGAGCGTGCACGAACCTGGGCCGCGCACTTCGCCATCACCGAGGGTGAAGGCAGGCCCGGCAGCGGCTCGATGCGCCCGAGCCGTTCGTCGAGGTCGGGCACGCCGTCGGGGAAGGGCGGGGCCACCACTGCATTCACTACCACGCGATCCACCGCCACGCGCAGCTCGTCTCGCGCCCGCGCCACCAGCTCGATGGTCTCGCGCACCGGTAGCTCCTCGGCGAGCGTCACGGGCAGGAGCAGGGTGCGCGCCTCGTCGCGCACCAGGTCCTCCACCCATTCGGCGTGTCGGTGCAGGGGGCCTGCGCGCACGGCGGACGCCACCACTCGCGGCACGTCGAGGAAGCTGAGTCCATGGCCGGTGGCCGGGGCGTCCACCACGATCAGGTCGAAGCGAGGCGATCCCGAAGCGTCGCGCATCCGTTCGAAGTCCCAGATCTTCCCCAGCGTGATCAGCTCGCGCCAGCCCGGGGCCGCGTCCAGCAGCTGGCGAAAGGCCCGATTGCGTAGCGTCCGCTCGACCAGGGGACGCACGCGCAGCTGGAGTGTGAGGTACTCGGCCAGGGCGGCGTAGGGATCGGCACAGATGGCGCGGAGTCCGTCGGCCAGCTCGGCGCCCTCGTAGCCCACGGGCGGAGATCCCGGTGCCAGCAGTCTCGACAGGTGCTCGTCGCGACCGACCTCGACGGCGAGGACCCGCTGGCCGGCGGCGGCGGCGGCGAAGGCCAGGCTGGCGGCCACGGTCGTTTTTCCGGTGCCGCCCTTGCCGGTCACGATCACGAGGCGACGGTCCTGAAGGGGCCGCTCCGGCAGGGCGGTCACGGGGCTCCTTCTCGCTCCCGCCCGGGAGCGACTCAAGCGCCGTGCCGGCGCGTCCGAAAACGTCCGGGAGCGGAACGGGTTGGCGCGCACACTAGCACACGCGCGACCGGCCCTGAGCGAGGCGGCTGTCGTGATCGTCATCTGCGAACAGTGTGAGACGCGCTTCAAGCTCGACGAGACGCGCATCCCCCCCGGTGGGGCCCGGGTGCGCTGCTCGCGCTGCAAGCACGCGTTCTTCCTGCCCACCCCGGCCGGCGACGACCGGGATCTGCTCGACGAGCTGGTCAGCCAGACGGCGGCGGAGCCGAGCCTGGCGCCGCCGCCCAGCGAGGACCTCGAGGAGCTGGCGGACCCTGCTGCGGTGCCTCTCCCTTCCCCTGCTCTCGAGTCCGGTCCCCCAGGGGATGCGCCGCGTCCGCGAAGTGAGGAGGAGGAGAGCGACTGGCAGTTCAGCCATGGGGAGCCGGAGCCGGGGGAAGCGGCCGACGAGGAGCTGGGCCTCCTCGCCGATCACTGGGACGCTGCGCCGGTGGCCGAGCCCGACGGGCCTGGGGAGCCAGCCACTTCCGAGTCGCCCGACGAGGCGCTCTCGCTCGTTCCGGATCCCGAGGTGGCTTCCCCCCCTCCCCAGCCCCAGCCCGAGCCCGAGCCCGACCTCTCCTGGTCGCTCGGCGAGGATGAGGAGTCCTCGCTCTTCGACACCGAGTCCGAGTCGCCCGCTGCAGCGCCGGTGGCGCGCCCCGCTCCCGCCCTGCAGCCGTCTGCGGTCGAGCCCCCGCTCGAGAGTCAGACCGCCCCGGAAGAGCCGGCCGGGCGCGTGGGCGGCGCGGTGGGCGCGGCCGGCTGGGCGACGACGCTCTTGCTCTTCTGTTGGGTCTTGTCGCAGCTGCTACAGCCCGTCGTCGCGGTGGAGGCGCCCCAGGAAGCGCGGCCCGCTGGTGCCCTGGTCGCCCAGGCGCTCCGCGGTCGCTTCGTCGAAAACCTCTTCGCCGGGCCCCTGTTCGTGGTGAGCGCCGAGCTCGTGAACTCCGGACCGACCCCGACGGCAGCCGGGGCTCTCCTGCGCGTCGCTCTCGTCGATGAAGCGGGTGCGACGATTCCCGGAACTACGGCCGCCCTCGCCCCCAGCAGCGAGCGAGCCCTACGGGAGGAGCGTCCCCGGGTGCTGGCGCGACATCTCTCGGAGCAGGGGATGCGCCTCGGGGCGACCCGACTGGCGCCGGGAGAGGCCCGCTCGGTGGTGGCGGTGTTTCCCGAGCTGCCACCGGGAGCCGTGGCCTTCACGATCGACGAGCTTCCGATCGAGCTGCCCGTGGCCCCGGAGCCCGAGACCGGGCCGCAGCCCTAGGACGTCTGGTTGCCGTTCGTCGCCTCGTCCTTCTCGGGGGTGACGTCGATCTCGCCCTTCTCGGAGACGCCGGACTTGAAATTCTTGATCGCCTTGCCGAGACCGGAGCCGATCTCCGGCAGGCGCCGGGCCCCGAAGATCAGGACCACGATGCCGAGGATGATCAACAACTCCGTGCCGCCGAACCACCCGACACCCAGCATGGGTCTTGCACCTCGCCTGGCCCCTGAAGCGGGGGTCCGCGCTTCCGGGAAGGGTGCCGCTCGTGGGGCCCCCGGTCAATCCCCCGGGGTGCGGGGCTGGCAGCGCCTGCAGCCGAGCGAAGCGGCGCAGATCGTGGACGACGTGGAGGGCAAGACCGTAGGCTGCGGGCTTCGCCCGCAGCCCGGCTAGACTGGAGGTCGTCGTGTCCATCTTCAAGGCCTATGACATTCGCGGGGTGTTCCCGGACGAGCTCGACGTCGGGGATGCCCATCGCATCGGCCGCGCCTACGCACGCCTGACCGGCGCCGGCGAAGTGGCCGTCGGACGGGACGCCCGGGTTTCGTCCCCGGCGCTGCGCGAAGCCCTGGTCCGCGGGCTCACCGAGGAGGGCAGGGACGTCGTGGACCTCGGTCTGGTGGCGACTCCGATGCTCTACTTCGCGGTCGATCATCACGGACTCGCGGGCGGCGTCATGATCACCGCGTCCCACAACCCGGGTCGCTACAACGGGTTCAAGGTCTGCCGCGAGCACGCGGTGCCGGTGGGCGAAGACAGCGGCCTGCGGGAGATCCAGCAGGAGAGCGCCGGCCTCGACGGGGTGGGCCCGGGCGATGGCACCGTGCGCTCCCTCGACGTGACTGCAGGCTACGTCGATCACGTGTTGGCGGTGGGCCACGAGCGCCCCCGGCTGCGGGTCGCCATCGACTGCGGCAACGGAATGGCGGGCGTGAGCCTCGAGCCCCTCCTCGAGCGCCTCCCCCTCGAGGTGGAGCGCCTCTACTTCGAGCCCGACGGACGCTTTCCGAACCATCCCGCCGATCCCCTCGACGCCGCCAACCTGGAGGACCTGCGCCAAGCGGTGCGCCGCGTCGGAGCCGACTTCGGGGTCGCCTTCGACGGAGACGCCGACCGCGCGATCTTCGTGGACGAGCACGCCGAGGTCATCCCCGCCGACCTGGTGACGGCACTGCTGGCGCGGGGGCAGCTCCGGACTCGGCCCGGGGGGCGTGTTCTCTACGACCTGCGCTCGAGCTGGGCTACCGCCGAGGCCATTCGTGCCGAGGGCGGCGTCCCCGAGATGTGTCGGGTGGGCCACTCCTTCGTGAAGGCCCAGATGCGTGAGCAAGAGGCGATCTTCGCGGGCGAGCTGTCGGGCCACTTCTACTTCCGCTTCTCGCCCACCCTGGTCGCCGATGACGGGCTCGCCGCCTTCGTCGCGCTGCTGGACGTGCTGGGGCGCGAGGGGCGCTCCCTGTCGGAGCTCGTGGCTCCCCTGCGCCGCTACTTCGCGAGCGGCGAGATCAGCCTGCGCGTGAAGGATCCGAAGGCCCTCGTCGAAGCCGTGGCCGCCGAGCACCAGGGTGCCCGGGAGGTCTCTCGCCTCGACGGTCTGCTGGTGCGCTACGAGGACTGGTGGTTCAACCTGCGCCCCTCCAACACGGAGCCGGTCCTGCGCCTCAACCTCGAGGCCCGGCATCGGGAGCGCATGGTCGAGGAGCGCGATCGCCTCGTCGCCCGCATGGAGGCCGCCGCCTGACCGGCGCTGGGCCGCTCCGGGCGGCCGGGTCGGTGCTGGCCGGCTTCCGCCTCGCCGGCGAGGGTCTCGGCGTTCTGCGCCGCGAGCGC
>JBDLIK010000224.1:0-6010 GCA_039714895.1 Myxococcota bacterium
AGCGCTGTCGCATCGCTGATCTTCGTCAACATCGCCTATCACTGGGCGACGGGCGCCGTGATCCTGGGGACGCTCGGGGTGGGCACGCTCGCCTTCCTGCTCCCCATGCGGGGTCTCCACCGTCGCCTGCGCAGCTCCCGGCGGGCCGAGCTCGCGGAGGTCCGCGCCGCCATCGCTGCGGAGCGGGCAGATCTCCTCGGGGGCGCGGCGGCCCCGCGCCTCGCCGCCCTGCTGGCCTACGAGGCGCGCATCGAGCGGGTGCGCGAGTGGCCCTTCGACACGCCCACGCTGCTGCGCTTCCTGCTCCTCGCCCTGCTGGCGACGGGGTCCTGGCTGGGGGGTGCCGTCGTCGAGCGTCTGCTCGGCAGCCTGCTCGACTGAAGTCGGCGGCCGCTCTGGTATCCTCGGCCTCCACCGGGGGGTGGGACAGGAGGCAGCGTGTCCGACCCGCGACCCGGAACCCTCGAGTACTCGGTCCAGCAGTTTCCCGACGCCGAGGCCGTCGTCGATGGGGACGTGCGCTGGACCTTCCAGCAGTGGGACGAGACCTCCCGCCGGCTCGCCAGCTTCCTGCGCGATCGCCTCGGCGTGGGTCCCGGGGACCGCGTGGCCTGGATGATGAACAACCGGGGGGAGTACTACGCGCTCTCCTTCGCCCTCCAGAAGCTCGGGGCCATGGGCGTTCCCATCGGCTTCCGGCTGACGGGGTCCGAGGCGGCCTACATCGTGGACGACTCCGACGCCAAGGCCGTGGTGTGCGATGCGGCCTTCGGCGCGCGCCTCGAGGCCGCGCTCCCGGGGATGCCCCGGGTCTCCCAGGACCGCTTCGTGCTGGTGGGCTCGGAACGGGAGCGCGGCGGGTCGCTCGAGAAGGCCACGCCCTTCCAGGAGGCCCTGGCCTCGGGATCGTCGGAGGCGCTCTCGGCGACGGGCCAGCGGGTGGGCTCCATCATCTACACCTCCGGGACCACCGGACGTCCCAAGGGCGCCTACCGCCAGCCCGAGGAGGAGAGCTCCGAAGGCACCCGGGAGTTCGTGATGGGGGTGATCAACGGCTTCGGGTACTCCCCGCCCGACCGGCACCTCGTCTGCTGCCCCCTCTACCACTCCGCGCCCCCGGTGTTCGCCTCCATCACGCATCTGATGGGGGGCTGCGTGCTGATCATGCGTCGCTTCGATGCGGAGGAGACCCTGCGGGTGATCCAGGACGAGGGGATCACCAGCTCGTTCATGGTGCCGACCCTCCTGAACCGGATCACGGCGCTGCCCGAGGAGGTCGCGGGCGGCTACGAGCTCAGCTCCATGAAGCGCCTCATCGTGGGGGCCGCTCCCTTCCCGATCCACGTGAAGCAGCGGGTGGTGGAGCTCTTCCCGAATCCGTGCCTCTACGAGTTCTACGGCTCCACCGAGACCGCCATCAACACCATCCTCCAGCCCGCGGACCAGCTGCGCAAGCCGGGATCCTGCGGCCGAGGGGTTCCGGGAAACGACCTGCGCATTCTCGACGAGGAGGGCCGCGAGGTTCCCACGGGAGAGATCGGCACCCTCTACGTGCGCAATCCTTCCATCATCACCGCGTATCACAAGCGCAAGGAGGACACCGACGAGTGCATCCGGGACGGCTTCTTCACCGTCGGAGACATGGCCCGGGTGGACGAGGACGGCTTCTACTACATCGTGGACCGCAAGAAGGACATGATCATCTCCGGTGGCGTCAACATCTACCCCGCCGAGATCGAGATCGAGCTCCGGCACCACCCCGCCATCTACGATTGCGCGGTGATCGGCGTGCCGAGCGAAGAGTGGGGTGAGGCCGTGAAGGCGGTGGTGCAGCTCCGGGAGGGTGCCGAGGCCGGGGAGGAGGAGCTCCGGGAGTTCCTGGAGGCGCGGCTGGCGGACTACAAGCGCCCCCGCAGCATCGACTTCGTGGACGAGCTTCCCTACAACCCGTCCGGGAAGCTCCTCAAGAAGGAGCTGCGCGAGCGCTACTGGAAGGGCAGCGGCCGGGAGATCTAAAGCAAGGCGGCGAAGCCGCCGCGCAGCGAGCCGAAGGCGAGCGAAGTGCGGGCCCCCGCAAGGAGTGCTGCGCGCCTGTCGCTAGCTTCCGTCCAGGAAGGCCTGGAGGGAGCGCTTTACCTGGGCGGCGCGCTCGCCCGTCCAGCCCCGGGCGGCCGAGAGCACCAGGAAGGCCTGGGTCGGAAGCGAGGCAGCACCCTCGCGCCGGACCGTCTCGAGCGCACCTTCCGCCACCCGCCGCACCGCGCCGCTTGGACATTGATCGCACACGGCCTGGATGGCCTCGATCACTCCCAGCAGCCGCGGCGGATCGGCCGTCATCGGATCTCAGCCGGCGAGGTCCCGGAGGTCCACCACCGCACCGTTGGGAAGATCCCGGGCGAGGCACTTCCAGATGTCGCGCGCTGCGTCCACGGGATCACGCAGGACTCCCTCTGCCTGGAGCTCTTTGAAGTGCTCCACCTCGGGGAAGGCGGTCTCGGGCATGGCGCGGATCTGGCGCTGCATCTCCGTCTCCACCACCCCCGGCGCCACCGCCAGGATGCGGCAGTGTCCGCCCCGCCGTTCCTGCTCGGCGCCCGCCGTGCGCACCCACTGGTCGAGGGCCGCCTTGCCCGCACCGTAGGCCGACCACCCCTGGTAGACGGATTTCGCCGCGCCGGAGCTGATCATCACGAGATGACACGAGGCGTGGCACTCCCGCGCCGCCCGCAGGAAGGCGGCCCCCAGCACCTGGGGCGCCGCCGAGTTGAGCAGCACCTGCTGCATGTATCCGTAGGGGTCGACCTCGCCGGCGAAGCCCATGGGCTGGAGGGTCCCGGCGCTGTGCACGAAGACCGCGCGAGCTCCCTGGTAGCCTCGAAGCTCCCGCTCGAAGAGCTCCGCCACCCGCTGCCAGCTCGCCGGGTCTGCGAGATCCGCCTTCACGTGCTCGCAGCCCGGCACCCCGCCCCGCCGGCTCAGGTCGAAGATCCGCGCCGGCGACCAGGGGACGCTCTCTGCCAGGGCCAGCCCGATCCCGCTGGATGCGCCCGAGATGAAGACGAGACTGTCCGCCACGAGCCGAGGCTAGCGTGTCGGGACCCGTCTATCCTGAGGGGGAGGCCCCAGCATGCCGGTTCGCGCCTTCGATCACGTGGCGATCCCGAGCGAGCGCCCCGAAGCCCTGCTGCGCTTCTACGGGCAGCTCGGCTTCGGCGTTCCCGACCCGGAAGCCTGGCGCCGCTCGGGCGTGCCCTTCTTCTCGATCCAGCTTCGCGAGCAGAAGATCAACGTCCACGCTCCCGCTCTGTGGCAGCAGGCCGGCTTCACGTTGCGCGGCCCCGCAGCGCTTCCGGGATGCGGAGACTTCTGCTTCGTCTGGGAGGGCGGCGGGACCGCCCTCCGGCAGACCCTGGAAGCCGCCGGGGCCGAGATCGTCGAGGGGCCGGTGGAACGCATCGGCGGTCGGGATGGCGGACGCGCGAAGGGAACGAGCCTCTACACCCGCGACCCCGACGGGAACCTGCTGGAGTTCATCGTCTACGAGTGAGGGCCGCGGCCACCGCCGCTGCGTGGGAATCACGGGGTTGATATGGCGATGGAGCGCATCGGGAGCTGGGTCCAGCAGCGCATCCCGTGAGCGAACTCTGAAGGACTGCCATACGGCAGCGGAGCTTGAGGCTGTGTCGGGCTCCGGGAGAGGAGATCCGTGTACTTCGAGCCCGTTTCCAGCGAGAGAGGCTGCGTCTCATACCTGATCGGCTGCGAGAAGACCGGCGCAGCCATCGTCGTCGATCCGCTGGACGAGCGGATCGACCAGTATCTGGCCGTGGCCTCCTCGAACGGCATGCGGATCCGCTACCTCCTTGATACGCACACTCATGCAGATCACTTCTCGGCAGTGCGCAGGCTGCGGGATCAGCTCGGAGCTCCCACGATCATGCACCGAAGCAGCCCGGCTCCCTTCATCGACGTCCACGCCGAGGACGGCGAGACCATCATCGTCGGCGACCTGCGCCTGAACCTCATCCACACTCCCGGACACACTCGCGACTCGATGTGCGTGGTTCTTCCGGATCGCGTCTTGACCGGAGACACGCTTCTCCTCGGGGGCACGGGGCGGACGGACCTTCCGACCGGTGATCCAGAGGCCCTCCACGCGAGCCTCTTCCAGCGGCTTCTGCAACTCGATGGCTCTTTGCTCGTCTGCCCGGCCCACAACTACAAAAACCTCGAGCCGACCACGCTCGACGAGCAGAAGCACACGAATCCGCGCCTTCAGAAGAGCGAACGCGCCGCGTTCATCGAGATGATGCAGAACCTCAGCATCGCCATGCCGGATCACCTGACCGAGGCGCTGCGCACCAACCAGACCGGCGGCAAGACCGTGACGCAAATCATCCAGGAAGCAGCTGAGAGCATCTCGTTCATGAGCATGGCCGAGCTGCGCCGTCGCATCGATAGCCGTGCGCCTGGCGTAAACATCCTGGATGTCCGGGAGGCGGATGCCTATGCGTCGGGGCATGTCCCAGGCGCCGTCCACCTGCCTCGCGGCCAGCTCGAGCTACGGATCGACTCGATGTTTCCCGATCCTACGGTCCGCATTCTCGCCTATTGCGAGTTCGGAATGATCTCGACCATCGCAGCAGGCACTCTCCACGCCATGGGCTTCCTGGGAGCCATCGCCCTCGACGGGGGCATCCGGGCGTGGAAGGAGGCGGGCCACCCACTCGAGGTGGGCCCTCCGAAAACCGGCTGAGCGGCCTTGGGGCTAGCCGTCGCCCGTACCGACCTCAAGCGCAGGCAGCCGCAGCCGAGCCGGGAAGCGTTCGTAGAGCACGCCAAAGAGCGCGGCACCGACGAGCGTGCCGGCCAGCGCACCCAAGGCGTATACCTTGCCTTCGCCGATGTTGACGAGGATCGGACCGGGACACATGCCCGTGATGGACCAGCCCACGCCGAAGAGGACGCCCCCCAGGACGTTGCCCGGATGCCGGGGCTTGGGCTTCACCGCGAGTGTCGCACCGAAGGCCGTCTTGCCGCGGCGTTTCAAGAGCCAGAGTCCGGGCGCCGTGACGAGCACGGCGGTACCGATGATTCCGTAGAGCTGAAAACTCGTGAAGAGAAACATGCCCTGGATGTAGTCGTAGTCCGCGGCCCCGCTGCGACTGAGCACCCAGCCGAAGGCGGTTCCGAAGGATGCATAGAGGAGTGCGTTCACCTCAGAGTCCTCCCAGACGGTGGACCAGGCTGGAGGTGACGATGCCGGCGGCCATGAAGCTCACCGTCGACTCGAGGCTCGCGCGCTCCAGGTTCGAGATTCCGAAGATCCCATGCCCGCTGGTGCAGCCTCCCGCCATGCGCGTGCCGAAGCCGATCAGAAGGCCGCCTCCGAACATCCAGACGAGCTTCCCGGACGGGCCCCATCCGATGACCGTGTCGAACATGCCGAGACTCCAGAAAGGCGCCCAGCCACCGCTCAGGGCGGCGGAGAGGAAACCGCCCAGCACGAGGCCCCCCAGGAAGGGGAGCCGCCATCCGTGCGAGCCGGCGATCTCGCTCCGGCGGAAGTACGGCGCCTTGATCACGAGCCCGCACAGGTTCTCGAACCCAGTCGAGATCCCGAGCCGTTGGTTCGTGACCCAGAGCAGCAGCAGTGTGATGCCTCCAATGGAGAGTCCAGCGACCGCCCAGTGGTAGGGTTCGAGATGGTGAAGGATGAGCATCGAGTGCCCCCTCTCGAGCCCGGGTCGGTTGAACCGGGCAGGATCCATGCTACTCGAACCCGCGAGGTGGGGTCGTACTAGAGCCGCTCCGGGTGCTGCTGCTGCTCTTCACGGGGCTCATGGTGGCGGCTGGGGTCGCGATGCTGCGGCCCGCTGCCGTCCGCTCCCGTCCGGACAGCGGGGCGCTCGCGTAGGCGCCGTCACCGGTCTCGTGGGGGCAGGCGGAGGCTTCCTCTTCGTGCCGACGTTCGCGCTGTTCGGGGGCATGCCCATGCGGCGAGCAGTCG
>JBDLIK010000225.1:0-6010 GCA_039714895.1 Myxococcota bacterium
CAAGGGGTTCGGTGAAGCGAACCCCATCGCGAGCAACACGGAGCGTGAAGGCCGCGCGCTCAACCGCCGGGTCGAGCTACGCACGATCCAATAGCCCGTCGGCCGCGGGATGCTCCGAACCCGGCTCGCGCCTCTCGCGCTGGCAGCCGCGGCGCTGGCGGTCGCGCTGCTGCTGGCCGAGCTCCTCCTGGCGTGGCTCCACCCCGTCGGGTTTCGCCGGCCGGCGGAGCCCGTGCCCGGAGACCTCTGGCGAAATCTGCTCCACCAGCCCTCGCCGGTTCCGGGGTTGGCCTACGAGCTCGCTCCCAGTCGGGAGGCGGTCGCCGGTGGGGTGACGTTTCGCACCAACCGCTACGGAATGCGCTACGGGAGCCCGGGGACGGAAGGGCCGAAGTCCCGGAGTCGCATCGTGGTGGTCGGGGATTCGTTCACCTTCGGCTTCGGGGTCGAGGCCGAGGACAGCTATCCCAGCGTGCTGGAGGAGATTCTCGGTCCGAGCGACTTCCACGTCCTCAACCTCGGAGTGGGCGGCTACTCGGCGCGGGACGCGGTCCTCGCCCTCGAGCACAAGGGCATGTCCTGGGATCCGGTGCTGGTGGTGGTGGGGTACGTCTTGAACGATCCCGAGATCGAGCCCATCCAGCCACTCCACCGACACTACGAGCACGTTCGCTGGTGGCAACGTTCCAACCTGCTGCGTCTGCTGGCCTCCGCGCGCCACCGCTTGGAGGTGCGTGTCAGGGGTCGCGGGGATTACTACCGGTACCTTCACCACCCGGACGGCGCCAAATGGAAGAGCGTCGAGGCGGCTTTCGCTCGCATCGCAGAACTCACCCGGGGTCGGGGGGTTCCAGCGCTGGTGGTGATCTTTCCGATGATCCTGCAGTCCAGCTGGGCCGAGTACCCGAACCGGGACCTCCACCAGCAGGTGGCGGAGCTCGCGCACGCCCACGGTCTCCACGTCCTCGACCTCTACGAGACCTTCTCGAGCGAGGCCGTCGCAGCGATTCGTTCGGGCCCTGGCGACGCCCATCCGAGTGCCCGTGGGCACGCACTCGCGGCGATGGCGATCCGCCAGTGGATGATCGACCATCAGCGCAGGTAGCCGAGCGCGCGGAGCGCCGCTCGCGTTGCCTCGTCTGTCGGTACCTCCGGTGCGTTGGGGCGATCCCCGGCCGTGCTCTCCAGCTCGATCCCCAGCTCACTCTCGAGTCGATCGAGGTACGGACCGATCGCTTCTGCGCCTTTCTCGGCGTCGTACAGGTTGTGGGTCTCCGCCGGATCACGAGAGAGATCGTAGAGCTCGTGTCTTCCATCGGAGGACCAGATGAAGCGGCGATCCGCCAGCTGGATGGCGCGAAGGCGCCGCAGATAGCGGCGCAGCAGGGACCCGCTGGCGGAGAGCTCCTCCTCATCGAACACCGAGAGAACCTGCGCGGGCAGATAGTACTCCGAGACGATGGCCCGCGATCCCGGAGAGGGAGCCGGTCCGAGCAGGTCGCTGCCCGCCGGCACGCCACGCGGTGCCTCCGTGCCGGTGGCGTCGAGGATGGTGAGGAACAGGTCGGTGAGCTGTCCCTCGCGAGCGCTCACCTCGCCCTCTCGGGTCCCGCCGGGCGGGCGGAGCAGAAGGGGTACCTGAACCGTGGTGTTGTAAAGGCCGAAGACGTGCTCGAGCAGGCCGTTTTCTCCGAAGTGCTCTCCGTGGTCGGATGTGATGGCGATGAGGGTTTCGTCGTAGCGTCCATCCCGGCGCAGCATCGCCAGGGCCTCTCCCACCAACGTGCTGAGATGAGCGAGCTCTCCGTCGTAGAGATCCGAGAGCACGCGAAGGTCGCGCTCCGAGTAGGGCTGCCCCAGGTAGTGGCGGGTCCAGCGCCGGGCCACCACCTCTCCGGCCTCCCCCCTCGACCTCGCGTCCAGAAATCGGCTGAGATGAGGCTCCGGCGGAGCGTAGGGGTGATGGGCTTCCATGTAGTTGAGAAACGCGAAGAACGGCCGGGAGCGGGGAGTTCTCGCCAGGAAGCTCGCGAACGATGCGTTGTTGGGATGTGCAACGCGGTCGAGGGTCCTCTGGGCGAGGCTGCGCCGCCAGGTCTCCTCGAAGTCTTCGAAGCCCTGGGAGAGGTTCGTGAGTCTTCCGACGAAAGGGTTCGCCGAAGCTCCGAAGGTCCGGTAGCCACTGTTGCGCAGGGCTTCCGCCAGGGTTGCGAAGCGCCGATCCAGGTGCAGCGTCTCCTGGGTGGCCTGGTGGCGCGCTGGCAGGAGTCCCGTGAAGAGCGATGCGTGGCTCGGGACCGTCCAGGAGGAGGTCGAGTAGAAGCGGGTGAATCGGATGGCCTCCTCTGCAAAGGCGTCGAGCTCCGGAGTGGTCGGGCGGGGGTAGCCGTAGGAAGAGAGTCGGTCGGCGCGGACGGTATCGAGCACCACCAGCAAGACGTTGGGACGGGGCGCCGAGCTGTGCGCAGCAACGCGCTCCAGGACCAGCAGCCCGCCGACCGCCAGTGCGCACGCCCCGGCCAGCGCGAAGCGGACGCGGCTGGGGCGGCGGATCGCGCGCGGCGCGCGGCCCCAGATGAGGCCGGCGGCGCTGAGCAAGGCGGCGAGCCCGAGCCCCGCGCTCGCTCGCCAGAGCTTCCCCGCGGACGTCGGCCAGGCGTCGCCGACCCCGATCCAGACGAAGACCGGAAGGGCCGTCGCAAGCCATGCTCCCAGTCGAAGCACGGTCTGGACCGCCGGCCCCAGACGTCCCTCGGCCCGAGCCGCGCCGGCGCGGAGCATCGAGGCCGCCGCCCACCCGATCAGGCCGAGAGTCAGATAACCACCCGCCGAGCGTGCCAGGTCCTGCAGGGCGAGTCGGGTCAATCCGAGCTCGAGGTAACGCTCGGCCAGGATGTTCCAGCCACCGACTGCAACGCCGAACAGGGTTCCCCAGACGACCGGCGTCACCAGCCTCTGCAGCAGAGCGGGCACCGACCTAGCCGCCGCCCAGCAGACCGAGGTTCCGCTCGATGACTCGCTGGTGCTCGCGCGCCTGGCGCCTTCCGCGCGCCAGCTCTAGCGCCTGCTCGAAGCTCCTTCGGGCCTCCTCGCGGCGATCCTCCCGGAGATGGAGCTCGCCCAGCTTCATGTGGACCAGGAACAGGAAGTCGCCCCTCCTGGTGCTCGCCGATTCGAGCCAGACTCTGGCCTGCTCGAGGTCGCCCTTCTCGAGCGCGCGGAGCCCGAGCGCGTAGTGGTAGCGGAAGTCGGCGGGATCGAGTTCGTGGTACTGCGCGAGGACACGCAGCGCCTCTTCGTGCCTGCCGTCATCCCAGAGCATCGTACCGAGGTTCCCCAGGGCGTGGCTGGCCCCCGGAGCCACCGAGAGCGCGTGGCGGAAGAGCGTCTCGTCGTTCCGCCACACCGATGACTGGGAAAAGCTGGCCGTGGAGAGCGCGATCACGAGGACGGCGGAGGTCAGGTACCGAGGCCACACCGGCAGGCGCGTCAGACAGGGCGCCACCAGGAGCGGAGTGAGCGCGATCAGGGGCAGCTGCGCGTAGCGATCGGCGACGGTGGGGTGGGTGGGGAGCAGATTCATCACCGGCAGCAACCCCGCCAGATAGCTCCAGGCCAGAAGCCAGGAGAGCGAGCGGGCACGCCAGCCGCGCGCGACCACGAGGACGAAGGCGGCGCCCATGAGGAGGGTCGAAGCTGCCAGGAGCCCGCGGTGGCCGAGATAGCCGCCCAGCGGATACTCGATGCTGAGCTCCGTCGGCCAGAGGAACTTCCACACGTAGAACTCCGACACGAAGGCAGCCCTCGGCAGCCGCTCCAGCAGGCCCAGGGGAGTGACCTCCCCACCGACGACCCCAACGCTCCGGGCAATCCCGGCATGGAGCATGCCGAGGCCGGCGGCCAGCAGGAAGTGCGGCAGCAGGGGGCGCACGGCGTGGAGCCAGCCTTCGTCCTTGCGCCGGTACAGGTGCAGGAGGAGCAACAGCAGGGGAAGGCTCACGGCGCTCTGCTTGGAGAGCAGCGCCGCCGCCGTGAAGAGGAGGGACAGGGCATAGGCGCCGGCACCCCGGCCCTCGAGGAAACGACCGTAGGCGAGCCAGCTCGCCAGCACGAAGGTGAGCGCCAGCAGTCCGTTGCGCGATGAGACGAAGCTCACCGGCTCCACCTGCAGGGGGTGGGCGACGAAGATCAGGGCACAGACGAGGGCGAGGGCCGCAGCTCCGCCCTCGGAACGTGACTCCGCACTGAACAGCGCGAGGTAGACCCGGTATGAGAGCCACCCGGCGATGGCGAAGACGATGACGTTCGTGAGGTGAAAGCCGCCGGGCCAGGATCCGAACAGCCAGGTATCCAGGAGGAGCGTCAGATCGCGGACGGGCAGGTAGTGGACCTCGTTCCCCGGTGAGGTCAGGATGGAAACGAGGTCGAAGCTCGTGTAGGCGTGGATGGGAACCAGCACCCAGTCGTCCCACACGTAGTCGAAGTGAACCGAGCGGGCGTAGAGCAGGATGACGAGCAGCGGCGGAAGCGCAGCGTACCAGTGCCGGCGAGGGTCGGGAGCGCGTTGCAGAGCGGCTTCGGGCGGCGCCACGGGCCCGCCGTCAGCGCAGGCCCGCGCTTCGCAACGGGTCGATCTCGTTGAAGTTCGTGAGCGACCAGACGCAGCCCTGCTCGCCCACCGGGCGCGCCCGCACCACCGCGTAGGCGGCCAGCTCCATCTCGAAGCGGAGCCACTCCCAGGGAACCGGGCGCGCGTCGAGGAGGTGGGTGAGCAGGACGGCATTGGTGCCGCCGTGGGCCACGATCACCAGGTTCTGGGTCCGGGGTGGCGCCTGCCAGGTGGTGAACTCCTCATGGCGGGAGGAGATCAGATCGTGCCGCGCCAGAAGCTTACCCAGGGCACGGGTCACGCGATCGTGGAAGGCGTGGAAGCTCTCGCCGCCGGGAAATCCGTCCCAGAACTCCTTGAGGGGCCGGCCCATGGCCTCCACGAAGAACCGGTCCGCCTCGGACTGGGTCATGCCGCCCGTGTCCACGCCGATCTCGGCAAGCCCGTCCACGGTGACGGCGGGGATGCCGCTGAGCTCCGCCAGGGGTCTCGCGGTCTCCTGGGCCCGGCGCAGCGGGCTCACGTAGATCGCGTCCACCGGATCCCGGGCGATGGCGAGGGCGGCCGCTCGGGCCTGGGCGGCCCCGAATGCCGTGAGCCCGGCGTCGCTCACCGCCCGTACGCCATCGGGGACCCAGTCGGGCTCGCCGTGGCGGAGCAGCACGAGCTGCGAGCGCGCCTGGCCGCGACGCTGCTCCTCGGTGGCTGCCTGCCCGCCGTCGTGGGGTCGGACATCGGAAGCCCGGTGGGACGTCATCGCTCGAAGCCGAGTGCGCAGCCGTCCTTGCGGCGATCGCTGCCACCCGCAAAGGTGCCGTCCGACAGACGCGTGATGGCCTGTCCGCCGCCAAAGCGATCCCCCATGATCGCGCCCGGATCGACGACTTCGTGGCCGCGGGCTCGGAGGGCATCGCCGAGGGCTCCCCCTTCGTCCACCGTCGCCTCGGGGCTCTCGATCGCGACGCTTGTGTCCCCTTCGTAGCGGAAGCGGGCGCGGTCCAGCGCCTCCTGGGGATTGAGCCCGAAGTCCACCGTGTTCGCGACGAACGCCAGGTGACCCTGGGGCTGGACGTCGCCCCCCATCACTCCGAAGGCCGTGCGCGGCTGGTCGCCCTCGAGGAGCATGCCGGGAATGATGGTATGGAAGGGCCGCTTGCCCGGGGCGAGGGCATTCGGGTGCTCGGGATCGAGCACGAAGCCCGCGCCCCGGCTCTGCAGCACGATCCCCGTGTCCGTGCAGCCCACTCCGGAGCCGAAGCCGGTGAACAGGCTCTGGATGAACGAGACGAAGTTGCCCTCGGCGTCCGCGGCACAGAGATACACGGTATCGCCCGTCGACAGGCCGGGAGAGGCGCCGGGTAGGGCGCGAGCACCGATCAGGGCTGCGCGCTCCTTGGCGTA
>JBDLIK010000226.1:0-6004 GCA_039714895.1 Myxococcota bacterium
CATCGTGAACGCCGCCAACAGCGCCCTGCGTCTCGGGGCGGGCGTCGCCGGTGCCATCCTCGAGAAGGGCGGGGCCGAGATTCAGGCCGAGTGCGATGCCCACGGCGCCATCTCCGTCGGTGAGGCCGCGGTGACCGGCGCCGGGCGACTGGCCGCGCGCTACGTGATCCACGCCGCCGGGATGCCGCCGGGGGGGAGCGCTTCCGAGGAGAGTGTCCGCAGCTCGATGCGCGCCAGCCTCGAGCGGGCGCGCGAGACGGGCTGCCGCAGCCTGGCGGTCCCGGCCATCGGCGCCGGGATCGCGGGCCTCCCGCTCCAGCGCTGCGCCGAGATCCTGATCGACGAAGCGCGCCGACACCTGCGCGGAGAGACCCCCCTCGAAGAGATCCGTTTCGTGCTCTTCGGCGAGCCGGCCTACCGCATCTTCGAGCAGGTGGAGGACGCCGCAAAGATCGAGGCCCAGCTCAAGCTGCTCCAACGTCGGAGGGAGGGCTCGTGACCGCGCTCCTGCAGGCCACAGCTGCCCTCTATCTGGCCGCGGCGCTCGCCGCGGCCCTCGGCCTCGCGCTCCCATCGGCCCGCATGGGACGCTTCGCGGTGGGGCTCATCGCGGTGGGCGTGGCCCTCCACACCGTCTCCTTCCTGGCCGTGCATGGCCTCGACCCGACCCCGGCTCTCACCTCCCTGCCCTCGGCCATCTCGCTCATGGTGTGGATGGCGGTCCTCATCTATCTGGTGCTGCTGCGGCGAGCCCGGGTGGCCGGGCTGGTCGTACTGCTGGCCCCCGCCGCATTCCTCGGGGTCTTCGGCGCAGCCCTGGGCTACGGGCGCTCCAGCGGAGCCAGTGTCGCCGGGAGCGCCTCCTGGTCCCACGTTCACATCCTGCTGTCCTCCGGGGGGCTGGCCTTCCTGGCGGTGGCCGGGATCGCGGGGATCCTGTTCGTGGCCGAGCACCGCCGCCTCAAGGCCAAGCGACCGCCACTGCCGGTGCCGTTGCCCTCCCTCGAGGCCCTGGACCGGGTGAACCGCCTCTCCCTCGGGCTGGGCTTCCTGATGCTGACCCTGGGGGTCGTCACCGGCGTGCTCTGGGTGCGCGCCGCCGGGGGCCAGCTCTGGCCGGTCACGCCACACGCCACCTGGACCCTGATGGCCTGGGGCATCTACGCGGGGCTCACCTCGGCCCGCTTCGCCGCCCGACAGGGTGCGCGCGAGTCGGCGCTCTCGGCCGCATTGGGCTTCGGCTTCCTGCTGTTCGCGGTGGTGGGCGTGGGGGTCCTCACGTGAACATCCTGCTCACCGGCGTGAACCACCGCAGCGCACCGATCGCCGTGCGCGAGCGCTTCGCGGTGCAGGATCCATCGCCGCTCCTGGCCAAGCTCGTGGCCAGCGACGAGCTGGCGGAGGCGGTGCTCGTCTCCACCTGCAACCGCATGGAGGTGGTGGCCCTGGCCCGGGACCCGGAGGCGGCCCGCCTGCGCCTGCAGTCGTTCTTCCGGCGGGAGCTCGCGGGAGAGTCTCCCCTGCCCGGGGGGGGCGACCCTCGACGAGGTGCTCTACGAGCACCGGGGCAGCGCCGCGATGCAGCACGTGATGCGAGTGGCCGCATCCCTCGACTCCCTGGTGGTGGGCGAGCCCCAGATCCTGGGGCAGATGAAGGATGCCTATCGCCTGGCGGTGGAGTGCGGCGCCTGCGGACCGATCCTCTCGCGGCTCTTCCAGCGTGCCTTCGCGGCCGCCAAGCGGGTTCGCAGCGAGACCGGCGTTGCCGAGCGACCGATTTCGGTGGCGCGGGTGGCGGTGGACCTGGCCCGGCAGATCTTCGAGGGCTTCCGCGACAAGGGGGCGCTGCTGGTGGGTGCCGGCGAGATGATCGAGCTGGCGCTCCAGGCCCTGCGCGGCGAGGGGCTTTCGGCGGTGTGCGTGGCGAACCGCACGCCGGCCCACGCCCAGGAGCTGGCCCTTCGCTTCGGGGCCAGCGCCCACGGCCTGGAGGAGCTGCCGGATCTGCTGACCCGGTCGGACGTCGTGCTCTCCTGCATCGGAGGGGACCGGGCGCTCATCACCCTCGAGATGGCCCGGGCCGCTCTGCGCGCGCGTCGCGGCCGGCCGCTCTTCCTGATCGACATCGGCGTTCCGCGCAACGTGGATCCTGCGGTGAACCGGCTGGACGACGCCTATCTCTACGACCTCGACGATCTCACCTCGGTGGCCGAGGCCAATGCCGAGGAGCGACGGCGCGAGACGCTGATCGCCGAGGCCATCGTCCTCGAGGAGCAGCAGCGCTTCGACGGCTGGCTGTCGGCGCTCGAGGCGGTCCCGACCATTCGCAAGCTCCGCTCCCGCGCCGAGTCGATCCGCCGCGACGAGCTCGAACGCAGCCTCGGCCGTCTGGCTCTCGACGATGCCCAGCGCTCGGCGGTCGAGGGTCTCACCCGCTCGATCGTGAACAAGATCCTTCACGCGCCCCTCTCGAGGTTGCGGGACGCCGCCGAGCGCGACGAGGGGCTCGCCCACCTCGAGGCTGCCCGCACGCTCTTCGCCCTGGACGACCCCACGGTGCCCGGCGCCGACGCGGACGACGAGGCCGAGGAACCCGAGAGCTCGTGAGCCGACTGCGCATCGCCACCCGCCAGAGCCCGCTGGCCCTCGCCCAGGCGCGTCTCGTGGCTCGGCGCATCGGCGAGGCGCTCGGGGTCGAATGCGAGCTGCTGCCGCTGCGCACCAGCGGCGATCGACTGAAAGGCCGCCTGGACAAGCTGGGCGGCAAGGGCCTGTTCGTGAAGGAGGTGGAGGAGGCGGTGCTCGCGGGCCGCGCCGATCTGGCCGTGCACAGCGGCAAGGATCTCCCGGCGATCTCCGCAGCGGGGCTCGTGTTGGCCGCCATCCCCGAGCGGGCGGACCCCCGCGACGCCCTGGTGGCCCGTGCCCACGGGGAAACCATTCTGGGGCTCCCGCGCGGCGCTCGGGTCGGGACCGGAAGCGTGCGCCGCACCGCGCAGCTGTTGGCACGGCGGCCGGACCTCCAGGTCGTACCCCTGCGCGGCAACGTGGAGACGCGCCTTCTCAAGATCGTGGAGGACGAGCTCGCCGGGGTGATCCTGGCCTGTGCGGGGCTCGAACGGCTGGGCCTCGGCGACCGCATCCACGAGCGCATCGCGCCCGAGGTGATGCTCCCGGCCGTGAACCAGGGCGCCCTCGCCCTGCAGACCCGGGTGGAGAGCGCAGTGGCCGCCGATCTGCAGGCGCTCTCCGACCCGGATGCCGCCGCCTGCTTCCGGGCCGAGCGGGCTTTTCTCGTCCGACTCGAGGGAAGCTGCAACCTGCCGCTGGCCGCCCTCGCCGAGCGTCTGCCCGAGGAGCGTCTGTCGCTGCGTGGGTTGGTGGCCGCTCCCGACGGTGCGCGTCTGGTGCAGGGAGCGCTCTCCGCGCCGCTCGATCAGGCCGAGTCCCTCGGCGGTGCGCTCGCCGATCGTCTGCGGGCCGAGGGCGGCGATGCAATCCTCGGCAGTCTGGCCCAGGAGGCGAGTGCGTGAGCGACGAGGCCCCGGCGGGCATCGTCTATCTGGTGGGCGCGGGACCGGGGGATCCGGGGCTGCTCACGCTGCGGGGCGCCGAGCTGCTGCGGAGCGCCGATGCCGTGGTCTACGACGCACTGGTGTCCTCGGAGCTTCTCGACCTGGCTCCGCCCGACGCCCTGCGCATCGGGGTCGGCCGCCGGGGGCACGAGGACCCGCCGCGCAGCCAGGAGGACGTGAACGCGCTGCTGGTTCGCCTGGCCCGGGAGGGCCGCACGGTGGTTCGTCTCAAGGGAGGGGACCCCTTCGTGTTCGGCCGCGGCGGGGAGGAGGCCAGCGCCTGTCGGGCGGCGGGCGTGCTCTTCGAGGTGGTGCCGGGCGTCAGCTCGGTGCTCGGTGCGCTCGCCTACGCGGGCATCCCGCTCACCGATCGGCGTCACGCCTCCTCGTTCACCGTGCTGACGGGCCACAAGGATCCCACACCGTCGGTCCGCGCCATGCGCCTCGAGGAGATCGCCCGGGGAGCGGACACGCTGGTGGTGCTGATGGGGATGCGCAACCTCCGGGCCCTGCTGGACCGGCTGGTGGAGTGCGGACGCCCCGCGGACACCCCGGCTGCAGCCGTGATGCTCGGGACCACGCCCCGGCAGCGAACCGTCGTGGCCCCGCTCGGCCAGCTGGCCGATGCCGTCCTGGCGGCCGGACTCGGCAGCCCCAGTGCCGTGGTGGTGGGCGACGTCGTGCGGCTACGGGACGAGCTCGAGTGGTTCGAGCAGCGGCCGCTGTTCGGGCGCCGGGTCCTGGTGACCCGGCCCGCCGGACAGAATCTCGAGCTCGTCGCCCGGCTGCGGGCGGCAGGCGCCGAGCCCGTGGTGGTGCCGCTCATTCGGGTGGTGCCGTCGTACCCGCGCGCGCTCGAGGCCGCCCTCGAGAAGCTCGATGCCTACGACGCCGTCCTGCTCACCAGCCGGCCGGCCGCACGTCTGTTCGCATCGCGGCTCGAGACCCGCGCCGCAGCCGGACCGCACTGCCCGGAGGTCCTCTGCGTCGGCCCGGGAACGGCCCGGGAGGCGCGCACCCGGGGGCTGCCCGCTCGGGTCGTTCCCGGAGCGGAACCCGATGCCGAGGGCCTGGTGGCCGCCCTCGTGGGAGCCGGAGGCAGCACGGGCCGGCGCTTCCTCTTCCCCTGCGCACAGGATGCGCGCGAAGTCGTTCCGGAGGGGCTGCGGGCGGCCGGAGCCCGGGTGGACGTGGTGCCCGTCTACTCCACCCTTCCGGAGCCCGTGGACGAGGACTGGCTGCGTGCCACTCTGTTGGGCGGCGGGCTCGATGCGCTCTGCTTCGCGAGCCCGTCGGCGGTGCGCTGCTTCGTGGCGTGCTTGGACGAAGAGGCGCGAAGCGCCGCCCGGGGCTGCCACATCGTCAGCATCGGACGCGTGACGGCCCGGGCGCTCGCCGACGAGGGGCTGCCCGCGAACGCCACCGCGCCCCATCCCGACGACGCCGGGCTCGTCGATGCCCTGGTGAAGAGTTTCGGCGGCCGGACCGATGAGGGGTGACGGGCCGTCGCGGCCGCAGGGGAGGGAAGGGTGGGTCCCATCTACAAGGTGGTCGAGATCAGCAGCGTCACCGACGAGGATCTGGAGTCGACCCTCAACGAGTGGGTCTCCCAGGGTTGGAGCTTCGAGGGGATCCACTTCGCGATGCGCGACGCTTCGAAGCGCCCGGCGATGGCCTTCGTGACCTTCACCCGCGAGGCCGACGAGAAGGCCTGAGCTCGCGGGAGCTTCAGCCGGGCCTGCGACGCAGCAGGGCGGCCACGAGTCCCGCGGTCACCAGCAGGGCTACCCGGGGCTCGGGGACTGCCCCGAAGGCGCTGTCGTCCCCTGGCCCCTGCACGAACTTGGCCTGAGCCAGCATTTCCATGCTGCCCGGCGGGATGCGACTCCGCTCCGTCGCGAAGTCCAACATGTCGAAGGGGCCGGTTCCGCTGATGTCCAGCTCGAAGACGAGCGAGGCGCCGGGATCCACGGCCACCTGGACGTCCTTGCCGAGGTCGCCGATCAGTGCGTAGTCGAAGCGCCCGAACTCTCCGCCGCCCCTCTGGTTGGTAGCGAGGGACCAGCCGGAGGCGGGGCTCGTGAGGGAAAGCGCCGTCACGTTGGGGGTGGCGTTGAAGTAGATCTCCCGGATCGCGTACTCGCCGGTGCCGAACGACGCGTTCGACTCGTCGGTCCGGTTGAGCAGCGTGATCCGCAACACCGTGGCGCCGATGATCTCGAACCTCAGCTCGGCGAAGAGCGCCGCGGCCGGAGTCTCATCACTGCTCACATCACTCAGAAAGAGGGTCGACGCCGTCGCCGGCAGCGGTCCGCCCACCGCCAGCACCCACACCCCACCGAGAAATCCCGCCCGCAACCTCCGCAAACACCACGCCATAGGGCCACTGCTCCCGGCTCGGACCCCGCACCCAGGCGGGGATCCGCTGC
>JBDLIK010000227.1:0-5988 GCA_039714895.1 Myxococcota bacterium
CTCTGTGGGGCGACGCCGCGCTGGCTCCCGACGCGGAGCTCGACCGCCTACCCCTCTACGCTTCGCCGACCCGGAGTCCGGAGAGTGTCGTCTACGGCGACTTCACGCCGATCGTGCTCGACTATCCGCGCGACCTCGCGTTCGCGAGTGGCCTGCGGGCGGGCCGAATCGACCTGTGGAACCCGCTCTCCGCTTGCGGAGCCCCACTCTGGGCGGAGCAGGGAGGGCCCTTCTTCCCGCTCAAGCTCGTCTTCTACCTGTGGCCATCCCGCTCGGGCTATGACCTCTTCCTCCTCCTGCGACTGGTGGTCGCAGCGCTTGGCGCTCTCGCCCTCGCCCGGGCGCGGGGTCTCCCCCCGGTGTACGCCTTCGCGGCAGGGCTCCTCTTCGAGCTCTCCGGCGTGATGGTCGCGCAGCTTCCCTTTGGGTCCGCCTCCGCGCTTTGCTTAGCACCGTGGATCGTACTGGCTGCACGGAAGCTGGTGGTACGAGGTTCGCGACGGACGCTGGCCGGAGCCGCTCTCATCCTGGGCGTCACCGGCAGCAGCGGCCACCCCACGCTTGCGCTGCTCGTCCTGAGCGGCTTCGGAGTTGCGGTCGCGGCCTATGCGATCCGCGCCTGGCGCGTTCCCCGGCAGATCGTCACCCAGGGCGCTCGCATCCTCGCGGTGGTTGGCCTGGGCGGCCTGCTGATGGCGCCCACGGTCCTCCCCACGGTTGAGCTGGTGCTCCACGGAAAGAGCTACAAGCGTAGCTCGCAGGGTGAGCACATCTGGTACCAGAACCTGACCCGCAGTCGTCTTGCGCTGCCGCTGTCGCTCTTCGCGCCCGGCAGCTTCGACTCCGTGCGGCGCCAGCAACCGAGGCTGATGTTGCATCCGTGGGGACTCTCGGCGGCGCTCTCGCCGGTAACCCTGGTGCTCGCGGGAACGGGCCTGCTCCTGGGAGCGCTCGACATCGGGCTCGTCGCGTTGCTCCTCTTTGGGATCGGACTCGGGCTCAGCCCGCCGGGGCTCGGCTGGCTGCATGAAGTGCCGGGACTCGCGCTCATCCTGCCGATCTACGCATGGATCTGGGTCATGCTGCCACTGACACAGGCCGCCGCCTCCGGCGCGAGCGCGCTGTCGACACCCACCGGTCGGCGGCGCGCGCTGCCCGTGCTGGCCGTCGTCTTTTCCGGAAGCCTCGCCGTCCTGCTCGTGGACCATCCCGTCTGGCTCCAGACGCTCGGAAACCCCTTGCGTCGCGCGATCTTCGAGCAGGCACAATGGCGCGAACTGCTATTCGGAGCGGCGCTGGCCACTGCCTGCGTCGGGGCTGCGTTCCTGAAGCGCGCCGGACGCTTCGTCGGCCCGACGGCGGTGGCGCTGGGTGCTCTCCAGGCGCTCCTGATCCTACGACCCCTGGCGATCCACAACCCCTCTGAGTTGCTCCGCCGAGCACCTCCGGTTGGGGTTCGGCTCCTGCAGGAGAGGATGACGACCCAGGATCGCTTGCATGCGCTCCCGCTTCGCACTGCACACCCCCTCACGCCGATGCTGTTCGGGCTTGCTGATGTCCGCGGACTCTCGGCTCTTCCGCTCGCCCGCTACGTCGAGTACATGTCTCGCATTCCCTCGGCGAATACGATGCTCACGGCCCAGACCGCTGAAGTCCCCGCGGCCGTTCTGCTCGAGCTTGCTGCCGCCCGCTACGTGGCGACGCTCGGTGCCGGGTCGCGAACGGCTGCCGCCGATCCCGAGATGATGCTGATCGCCCGAGGCAAAGAGATCGCGTTGTATGAGAATCGAGCAGCGCTTCCCCGTGCTCGCATCGTGCAGCGAAGCCGGGCGGCAGCGGATCTCGACGAGGCTCTGGCCCTCCTCGAGCAGCTGACCTCGGACGCGATCCACGTCGGGAGCACACCGATGACGCACACCGTGATTCTCGAGCCGGGGGATTGGACGCCGGCCCCGTCGCGCGAGTCTGCAGAGCCAGCCGCCCGAGAGGCGGGAGAGGCCACGGTCACCGATGCGAGCGACCCCGATGTCCTCGTCGTGGAGGTCGAGGGAGCTCGAGGCGGATTCCTCGTTCTGGCCGATTCCTACTATCCGGGCTGGGAGGCGCGTGTGGACGGCCAGCGGGTCGACATCCACCCCGCCAACGTCGCGTTCCGAGCGGTCTCACTCGATTCCGAATCCCACCGGGTGGAGTTTCGCTACCGGCCGCTCAGCTTCTCGATCGGCGTTGCGGCCTTCGGGGTTGGCATCGTCGTCTGCGCGTGGCTGCTGCGGCCCCTCGGCCGGAAGGCGCAAGACCTGCGCCCGAGGAGCCCACTCGGCGAACCCCGGACAGACGAGTCGTGACGCCCGCGCCCCTGGCTAGCACCGGCAGCTGACGCCCTATAGGATGGCTCCATGCCCCGCGCCGGAGAGCCCGATTCGCCCGCCAGGATCGGCGCGCCGGAGGCAGGCGTCGAGGTCTCCGTCCTCGTTCCCTGCCTCAACGAGGAGCTGAACCTCCCGGAGCTGGCCCACCGGATCCTGACGGTGTTCGAGCGCGGCGGCTTCCGGGGCGAGTTGATCCTGGTCGATGACCACTCGACCGACGGCACGGCCAAGGTGATCGAGTCCCTGACGGCGGCCCATCCAGGCCTGGTTCGAGGCTGTTTCCATCCCCGCAACCTTGGCATTGCCGCGGCATGGCGAAGCGCCGCGACCGAGGCCCGGGGCTCCCAGGTCGTCATCATCGATGCCGACCTGCAGTACCAGCCGGAGGACCTGCTGCGCTTGCGACGCGCCTTTCGCGAGCACAGCGTCGACGTGGTCCAGGGCTGGCGCAGCCCGGTCGGACGCTTTCGCGACAAGCGTTACTACCTGAGCCGCTGCTTCAACTGGCTGCTCAACACGGTCTTCTCGATGAGACTCCGGGACAACAAGAGTGGCTACCTGCTCTGCGCGCGCGAAGTCTTCCTGGATCTTCTCAGCTACCAGGGCCGCTACCACTACTGGCAGAGCTTCCTGATGGTCGCCGCCCACGCCAAGGGCTACTCCTATCGGGAGGTCGAGACGCTCTCCGAGCCGCGGCGCCAGGGCGAATCGTTCCTCGACCGCGAGGCGGTCCGGGCAAGTCTACGCTCGCTGGCTGATCTTCAAGTCGCCTTCTGGGAATACCGTGTGCGGCGTCGACCGGCGGATGCGGCCGATGCGTTCCTCCGCGCGCATGATCGGACGATCGACGTGCGGCCGAGCGAGACGCGCAGCCTGCGCGAGAGCGCGCATCGGGCGGCGCTCTCCTGGACCCACCGACCTCTCACGCGCAACGTCCAGTTCCACACCGAGACCCTCCGCCGCACGGCCGAGCTGCCGGCGGAGCTGCTGCAGGACCTCCAGGACGAGAAACTCCGTCGACTGGTCCGACACTGCTATCGGAACGTCCCCTACTATCGCAGTGTCATGCAGGGGCGCGGGCTGCGGCCCGAGGACATCCGCGGCCAGGACGAGCTGGCCGCCCTGCCGATCCTGACGGGCCACGACATCCGCCGCCACCTCTACTTCGACATCCTGGCCGAGGGGCACGACAAGGCGGAGATGATCCGCGTGCACGGGGTCGGTTCGACCCACGAGCCGAAGGTGCGATTCGTCGACCGTTCGCAGCGGGAGCTCCACGAGGCCGCCGGCAGGCGTTTTCGCGGAGCCCTCGGGATCGCCTTCGGGGAGAGCCACGTCCGAATCCGATCCGCGGACGGGGTGGCGGGACTCTCGAGGCGCCTGCGCAGGGGGGTGGATCGCCTCGCCGGGAGCGTTACCCTCACTCTCGACGATTACTCGCCCGCCGGCTGGGAGCGGCATCGGGAACGCCTGGTCCGCTTGCAGCCGAAGCTGATCGAGGGAACCGCCGAAGTGCTCGAGCTCCTGGCCGATGCGCTTCGGGGACCCGGTCCACGCCCGGCGCCGCGCGCTGTGGTCTCCACCTGCCAGACCCTCGGTGTGGACGCGCGCCTCCAGATTGAGGAGGCTCTGGGCTGCCGCGTATACGACTGGTATGGGACGGGCGAGCTTCCGCTGATCGCGGCCGAGTCACCGAGCGAGCCGGGTCATCGATACTTCGCCGAAGGCTGCATCGTCGAGCTCCTCTGCGGGGGCCGGCCCGCGGGGCCGGGGGAGTGGGGCGACGTGGTGGTCACCGACCTGGCCAACTACTGCATGCCCCTGCTTCGCTACCGCACGGGCGACCGGGCCCAAGCGATGCCCGAGGGGTCCAGGCAGAGCCTCGGCGCGATCGAAGGACGCCCGGCGCGGATCTTCGCCGGAACCGAAGGCCGGCGCATCCCGGCAACGCTGCTCTCCGAGACGTTCCGCGAGCTCGGCTTCGCGGTGCGACGCTTTGCTCTGGAACCCATCGACGAGGGCGTGATCGCGCTGCGTCTGGTCCCAGGCCCGCGCTTCTCCTCCGACCTCCTGGAGAGCGCGCTCGCAGACCTGCGGGGGCGCCTGGGGCCGGGGTCGCGGATCGAGGTCGAGCTGATCGAGGAGCGTGACTAGAAGCGATGTGCGGGATCTTCGGCGGCCACCCTGAGCTCGTGAGCGGACGCAGCGAGGAACTGCTCCGACGGCGCGGCCCCGACCAGCAGGGGCTTGCGAGGCTCCCGCTTGCCGATGGCCGCGAGTTCGTCATCGGTCAGACTCGCCTCAATGTCGTCTGCCGTGAGGATGTACCGATCCCGATGGAGCATGAGGGGGCGTACATCAGCTTCAACGGCGAGATCTACAACTGGCCCGAGCTGCGCCACCAGCTCGAGTCGCTGGGCCACGCGTTCCGCACACGTACAGACACCGAGGTGATGCTTCATGCCTTCCTCGAATGGGGTCCCTCGTGTCTCGAGCGACTGAACGGGATGTTCGCAGTCGCGATCTTCCATGCTGGAAGACTCTTTCTCGCCCGCGATCGGCTCGGAGTGAAGCCGCTTTTCTACACGCACACCTCGCGCGGCCTGGCCTTCTCGTCCGAGCTCAAGTGCTTCCGCGAGCTCGACTTCGCCGAGGTGCCCATCTGTCAACAGCTCGAGTTCTACTTCGATGAGCACACACCCTTCCGCAACGTGAAGAGTGTACGGCCCGGCGAGTACGTTCTCTACGAGCCAGCGATCGATCGCTTCACGCGCCATCGCTGGTGGAGTTTCCCAGAGGGCGGCGAGTCCCAGGCCGACGAGGCTAGCGCGGTGGATGAGTTCCTCGACCTGTTCACCGATGCGTGCCGAATCCGCAGCGTGGCCGACGTTCCAGTTACGCTCTTCCTCTCCGGGGGAATCGACTCCTCGCTGATCCAGGCGGTCCTCCAGCTCGACACGACCTACACGATCCAGTTCGCCGAGTTCGAGGAGACGATCAATGAGCGGGACTACGTGCTCGAGTTCGCGGAGCAGCTGGGTTTCGAGCCGCGCATCGTGACGCCCGACCGTCAACAGTTCCTGGACAGCTTCCCCGAGCTGGCGCGATCCATCGAGTTTCCGGTTGGCAGCCTGAGTGTGTTCCCGCTCTACGCCCTCTCGCGCGCGGCTCACGAGGACGGCTACGTGGTGGCGCTCTCGGGTGAGGGAGCCGATGAGCTCTTCACCGGCTACTACCGTCACGAGCTGCTGCTGCTCGAGGCGTCGCGTCTCCAGGAGGAGCTCTCCGGTCCCTACGGCACGCTCTGCCGGCGCTACTTCGGGTCTCCCGTCGAGCGCTTCTGCCGCATGGCGAGCCGGCACGGACCCGGCGGCGTGCCCCAGCTGCTCGAGTTCTTCGGACCCCTCTGGAAAGAGGAGCAGACCTTCGCCCAGAACCTGAGCCGGATCGAAGCGACGGTATTTCTGCAGCCGCTCCTGGTGATGGCGGACCGCCTCAGCATGCGGAACTCCCTCGAGGTGCGGAACCCGTTCCTCGACTACCGCCTGGTCGAGTTCTCAGCGGGGCTTCCGGAGCACCTCAGGTTCCGGAATGGACGGGGTAAATGGCTCCTGCGTCG
>JBDLIK010000228.1:0-5981 GCA_039714895.1 Myxococcota bacterium
CCCTGCTGCTCTCGGTCCTGGCCGTGGGGGGCGCGGTGCTCGGCGTGCTGGGCTTCTCGGGCGAGCTGCACGCCTTCGCGAGCGGCTGGATGCCGCTGCTCGAGGCCGACGCCTGGTGGAAGTGGCTCTTCGTGGGGCCGCTGAAGCTGCTCTTCTGGCTGGTGGGCTGGGTGCTCTTCCTGGGGCTGGCGGGAGCGCTGCTGGTGGGCGCGCTGCTGCTGGCGAGTCTGCTGGCCTCGCCCTTCCTGGAGGCCCTCTCCCGTCGGGTGGAAGCCCTGGTGACCGGTCGGGTGGAGGAGATCGGCGACGGGGGATGGCTGGCGCCGCTACGAGAAGGGGGACGTTCGATGCTCGAGGAAGCCCGCCGCCTCGCCTTCTTCGTCGGTGTGCAGCTCGGCCTGCTGGGCTTCGGGCTGCTGGTGCCCGGTGGGCAGGTCGTGGCGCCCCCCGCCATGACCCTGGTGGCTGTGCTCTTCCTTCCCCTCGACTACGCGAGCTACGCCCTCGACAGGCGCCGGCTGTCGTTCCGGGACAAGCGCCGCTGGGTGGTCGAGCGCGGCCCGCTCATGCTCGGCTATGGCGCTGCGGCCTTTCTCACCTGCCTGGTTCCTGGCCTCAACCTGCTGGCCATGCCGGTGCTGGTGATCGGTGGCACGCTGCTCGTGCTTCGCCACCCGCCGGCGGTCGCGCCCGCCTGAGAGAGCCTCAGGAGAGCCCGAGCTGGCCGGAGAGGAAGGTCCACATGGTCTTGAGGGCCACGCCCGGCAGCTCGGTGTGGGTTCCGTCGAACCACTCGATCTGCTTGGGCTCGCGGGCGGCGCCGTGGAGCGCCTCGGCGGCCTGCCGGGGAATGGTCGCGTCTCCTCGGGTATTGACGAAGAGCACGGGGCGCGGCGAGATGCGGCCCACGTGGGCGACGGGGTCCACCTCCGGCGGACCGAGTCCGCCGCCCCCGATCGCGAAGGCGGCGGCACGCGGGCGGGGATCGTGGGCGCAGAAGACCGCGCCGAGCATGGTTCCCAGACTGAAGCCGGCATAGACCAGCCGGGCGGCATCCACCGGCTCCAGCCGCTCGAGGGCATCCACGGCCCGCCGCAGGTCCACGACGGCCTGCCGCGTGAAGTCGAGGCGGAGGCTCGTCGGGCGATCGCGCCCGGCGAGCAGCCGCGTCAGGAGCTTCGCCTCTGCCCGTTCCCCGTGGAGGGGAAAGTCGAGAGAGGCGATGGCGGCACCGGCACGCAGCCAGGGGGAGGAGGCGACGTCGAGGTAGTCGGCTTCCTTCGAGCCCCCGGCCCCGTGCTGGAGCAGCACGACGGGGAAGGGCCCGGCGCCCTCGGGAAGCAACAGCCGGGCGGGGACCCGGTCCCCTCGGCTGCTGAACTCCAGCGCGAGGCCACGGGCTTCCGGCACCCGGGCGGTCCCCGGGCCGGGCCGCACCAACAGATCGAGGGGCTCGCGGGGATCCCGGTCGAAGAACCCGTCCGCATTCACAGCCGCCGACTCTACCGCAGCCGGGTGGGTGAGATGGGTTCTAGGCCATCAGCAGCTGGCGCGTGCGGTAGAGGTGCGACTTGATCGAATCCTCGCTGCGCCTGGTGCGGCGTGAGATCTCCTGAATCGAATGGAACTGCAGGTGGTGCATCTCGAAGAGCTGGCGCTGCTCGGGCGAGAGATCCCCGGCGGCGGACTGCAGGCGGGCCAGCCGCTCGGCGCACTCGTAGGCCTCGAGCGGATCGTCGCCGGCGGCACTGTGGGCCCTCCGGTGGGCTGGAATGGCTTCCATCTCGGCCTCGGAGAGGGCGATCGAGTCGATGCGGCGCTTCTTGAACCGGTTGGCGAGAGTGCGCCGCGTGATTCCGAACACCCAGGCTCCGAAGGGCGCCTGACGGCGGAAGGTGTGCAGCGAGGACACCAGGTTGAAGAAGACCTCCTGGGTGGTCTCCTCCACGTCGGCGCGGTTGCCCAAGCGACGGCTCAGGAAATTGTAGACCCGGGAGTAGTACCGCTCGTACAGCACGTCGAAAGCGGCTCCGTTTCCGCCTTCGAGCTGTCCCAGCAACTCCTCGTCGGTCGCTTCTACCTCGGTTGCACTCGGTGCCGCCATCCGTTCCCCTTCCCCAGGGCCGCTGCAGCTCACCCTCTGTTCATGGAAGTGGCCTCCCGCGTCGAAGAGGTGTCAGAAAAAGTCACTCCTGCCGAAGAACTGCACCCCGCGGGGAATCGAAGGGCATCCGGCTGGATGGCGCAGGATCTGCGTGCGCAGGGGGACGCAGCCGTGCCCCGAGATGGCCGAAGCCCGCCGCCCCTTATGCGAACTCGATGCGCTCTTCCGGGGTGAGACCCAGATCCGCGTCCGTCAGTCCGAAGCGGAAGCCGGAGCGGGAGGGGTGGGGCGGCGTCCGGGGCCGGGGCGGCGCCTCGAGGGGCTGCAGCCGGAGGGCGCCCGGCTCCTCGCCCGGGAAGCAACGCACCAGCGAGACCAGGTCGGACCCGAGGGCCTTCGCGGCCAGCACCGCAGCGGCCGGGAAGTCCCGGGCGAGCACGAAGACGCGAACGCCGCCCTCGGGCTCGAGGGGCAGATCGGGAGCCAGCTTGCGCCAGTCTCGCACCCGAGGGGCCCAGAACTCGGCCTGGGCGATCGCGCTGGCGATCCCCTCCAGCTCGCGGCTCGGATCCACCACCAGGGCGAGCACCAGCCGCCCGCGTGCGTCGCAGGCCACCAGGTCGAGGGTCGTCTCGAGCCCGAGGAAGTCCTCGGCGAGCACGCGCAGGCCCGGCTCCAAGCGCTCGAACTCCGAGCGCAGCGTTCGGCGGGGCCCGCCAGAGATCTCAGGCACCGGATCCTTCCTTCGCGTCTCCGACCAGCAGGTCGGCCACCGCCTGCAGCGCCTTCGTCGCGCCCGCCCGGGGATTGGTGAGCCCCACCGGACGGCGGCTCACGATCGAACGGTACACGTGGACGTCGTCGATGAGCAGGCCGTAGCTCACCAGCCCGCGGCCCAGGTGCCGTTGGGCGGCGGTGTCGAGGCGATCGAAGGCCTCCCGAGCCTCCGAGACGCAGCGGGGTCCGTGGATGGTGACGCCGATGCGTCCTCGCGGGTTCGCCTCGTGCAGGCGCTTGGCGACGGCGTAGGTCTCGAGCAGGTCGTCCGGATCGGGCGAGGTGAGCAGCAGGGTCCAGGAGAACAAGGCAGGCGCGTCGGAGGCCTTGGAGAGCCAGTCCGGGGGAACCCGCACCAGGATCACACCCGGGTCGGAGCCGGCGGTGGTCGCCGACACGTCGCGGGCCGAGCGGGTCAGGGCGCCGAGATCTTCGGCGAAGGTGAGGACCAGCTCCGCGCCCAGGGGCCCACGGCCGGGCTCGGGCCACAGGGTCTCGGTCTCGGCACCCGCTGGCGCTACCACCGAGGCGTTCCAGCCGCCCCGGGCGATCTCCACCGCCAGGTTCCAGACCATGGCGGCTCGGACCACGTCCTGGTCGCCGAGGGGCACGGCGAGCAGGGGGAGCTCTACCTCGCGCGGCGGGGGCTCCCGTCGCCGGTGGGGCGGGGCGGGCTCCCGCGGCGCTTCGCTCTCGTCGAAGAAGTAGTGGAGGACGTCCCCGAGGTCGCGCGGCAATCAGCTCTCCGGCTCCGTCCGAGACGCTCACCAGGACTCTGGCAGGCTCTCGGATGTTTTGTGGACGTCCGAGGACCCGGGCGATTCCGGACGCGGCTAGTAGACGATAAGGACCGAGTTCTTGTTTCCCACCGGCCCTTCGGCCGTGTTGGGGTTTTCAGGATCCGCCTGCCACTCGCCGTCCACCACGTAGCGATACTCGTAGGTGCCCGGCGGGAGCTGCAGGATCTTCGTCCAGACCCGGGATCCGTCTTCTGACTGGATCATCGAGCGGACGCCCTTGTCGGGGATCCACCCATTGAAGTCTCCAGCGATGCGAACGTCGGTGACGTCCTCGGCACGGAACTGCACCACGACCTCCCGAGGCGCCGAACCGTCGACGCCTGGCTCGACCGGAAGGGCTTCCGGCACGGACAGGGCGGCGTCCCGCTCGACCGGAATGGCTTCCGGCGCCGGCATGGCGGCGTCTCGCTGGACCGGAATGGCCTCCGGCGTCGGCATGGCGGCGGCGAGCTCCGCGGCCAGGGCCTGGTAGTCCACGGTGCCATTGGCGGAGCGGGCGATCCGGTTGATGGGCTTGCCGCGTCGAGCGGCCTCTCGCAGCTTGACGTTGGTGCGGATCACCACATCGAAGCAGCGATCGCCGAAGCTCTCCCGGATCTCTGCCAGGGTCTCCCGGGCGTAGCGGGTCCGCCCATCGTAGAGCGTGGGCAGAACGTGGACCCTCACCTGGTGCCCGACCCGTTCGGACAGGAGCTCGATGGTCTCGAGCACCTTCCGAACGCCATGGATGGCGAAGTAGCTCGTCTCCAGGGGCACGATGACTTCCTGACACGCACGCAGCGCGTTGAAGGTCAGCAGCCCGACGTTCGGCGGGCAGTCGATCAACGCGTAGTCGTAGCGCTCGGCGACGCCTTCCAGGGCCCGGGCCAGCCGCTTCGTCCGCTCGTCCGAGCGCTCGGCGGCGAGCTTCTGCTCGAGCGCCGAGAGCACGATCCCGGAGGGAACCACGTCGATGTTCTCTCCCGCTGGCCGGACGATCTGGGCGAGACGCCCGGCTCCGTCCTCCAGAGAGAGCACCTCGTAGACGTTCTCCTCCACCTGGTCGGGGTCGATGCCCAGGGCCAGCGTCGCATGGGCCTGGGGGTCTACGTCCACGACGAGAACACGGGCTCCGTCGTCCGCGAGACAGCCCGCGAGATTCACCGTCGTGGTGGTCTTTCCGCATCCGCCCTTCTGGTTGACGATGGCAACGGTGCGCATTTGGTGTCAGTCCTCCCGTCCCGGCCTCACGCGTTTCCCCATCCACTCCGCGTAGGGCTCGGACGAACTGCGCCGGCGTCGATCCGGAGCGACCTGCTGCCCGGTCGGCCGGACCTCACGCCGGGTGCCGCATTCTCGAGCGTCGTGCGCTCGGCCGTGGCCGGGGCGGTGCTCCCGGCGATGTGGCAATCCAGGCATCGATCTCGCGCTGGAGCTCGGAGACCTCCAGCACCCATTCCTGGCCCGTGACCGCTTCGAAGGCCGCCCCATCGTGCAGGACGAGCACGACGTCCCCGGTGGCCACCAGCACCAGCTCCACCAGCGGCCGGCTCACCCCGGGCAGAGTGCGTCTCAGGGCCTGGATGCTGCTGCGGATGCGCTGGATCGAGACACCGGCGTCCAGGAGACGCTTCGTGGCCCGCAGGGCCACGAGGTCCTGGAAGCTGTAGCGGTGGTGTCCCCCTCCGGTACGGGCGGAAGGGGGAACCAGGTCGGTGTCGGCCCAGTATTGGAGCTGACGGCGCGAGATCCCCAGGATCTGCACCACCTCTCCACTCCGGAACGACCCCCTCGGTGCTCCGGTCGAGGATGCACTCGTAGCCATGCGACCCACCCCCCGCGGTCCACGACGGCGTGAAAGGTAGTGCTCGCTCCCGAGGGAAGTCAATCAAGAACGCACCTTTTTTGTGTCGGTTGTGCGGTAGGCCGAAACGGCGTTCGGATCCGGGTCGGCCGGAGGTCGACGCGCACCGCTTCAAGATCAGGCTTCAGGGGTAGAGCCATAAGCTCCGCTCGATGCAGTAGTTTCTCGAGTTCCAGAGGAGATGCGTGGGGTGCGGCGGCTCGCGCCGGCTGGGGGGTCCGGCGACAAGCCGGGCTTCGGCCGGAATCGGCTAGGCTGCCCGGATGGGCTCCCAGTCGCCGGACGGCCAGCAACCCGCGACCAGCAGCGAGCGGATCCAGGTCGAGGACGCGAGCGGCCGGCGCCCCTTCATGCGCGGTATCCTGATCCACTCCCTGATGGCCCAGGGTGTGGGCTACGAGGATGCCTATCGGGCCGCGAACGCTGTCCGCGAGCGCATCGGCAGCCAGGGGGTGGT
>JBDLIK010000229.1:0-5976 GCA_039714895.1 Myxococcota bacterium
TTCCAGCTGGGTGCAGCGCTCGCGGGCACGGCCCTGGTGGTCAGCCCCTGGCGTTCCGCTCTGGCGGCCGTCTTCGATGGCCCCGGGCCTTTCGGTCCGCTGCTGTCACCGGACGAGAACGGAATCCAGCTGCCGGAGGGCTTCCGCTCCCGGGTGATCGCGAAGGCCTTCGAGGTGGTACCGGGCACCCGCGACCACCTGTGGCACATCTTCCCCGACGGCGGCGCCACCTTCCCCATGCCCGACCAGGGCTGGGTCTACGTCTCCAACAGCGAGTTCACCGTCGTCGGAGGAGGCGTGGGTGCGATCCGCTTCGACCGGCACGGAGAGGTCGTCGATGCATACGCGATCGTTGACAGCCAGGACAGCTCGCTGAACTGTGCCGGGGGTGCGACGCCGTGGGGCACCTGGCTCACCTGTGAGGAGCTCTCCAACGGCAGGGTCCTCGAGTGCGACCCGTCCGGACGGCTCGAGAGCCAGGTCCGCCTCGCCCTCGGCGTCTTCAAGCACGAGGCCGCGGCCGTGGATCCCCGCACGGGCATCGTATACCTCACCGAGGACGAGCCCAACGGGCGCCTCTACCGCTTCGTGCCGAATGCCTGGGCGAACCTGAGCTCCGGCCGGCTGGACGTGGCCGAGGTGAGCGCCCTCGGCGACGTGCGCTGGCATCCGGTACCCGAACCGAACCCGCCACGCGGCAACCCGACCCGCCTCCAGGTCCCCGAGAGCACCCGCTTCAACGGTGGCGAGGGAATCGTCTACAGCCAGCGTCACGTCTACTTCACCACCAAGGGCGACAACCGCGTCTGGGACTACTTCCCGTCGCGCGAGACCCTGCGGATCCTGTACGACGACGACGCCGCACCGGGGCTTGCGCTGCGAGGCGTGGACAACATCACGGCCTCCCACACCGGAGAGCTCGTCGTTGCCGAGGACGGCGACGACATGGAGCTCGTGATGCTCACGCGCGACCTCGAGGTGGCGCCGATCCTGCGGGTGCTGGGCCAGGATGGCTCGGAGCTCACCGGGCCCGCCTTCGACCCGAAGCAGCGCCGGCTCTACGTGAGCTCCCAGCGCGGGGGCCCGAGAGGCCTCGGGATCACCTACGAGATCGAGGGGCCGTTCCACTGGAGTCGACGCCGAAGCTCGAGCGCAGGACTCTAGGGTAGGGCTCCTTGCCAGCAGCCGGGGCCTATGGCCTAATGCCGCCGGATGGCTCTCGAACCGTTGGCCGCCACAGGGGGGGACGAGACCCACACGGTCCTCTTCGCCCCGGCGTCGAACGTACTCTTCCACGTAGGACGCAGCGTGGTGCTCGCGCGCGAGATGTCGCGCCGCGGACACCGGAGTGTGCTGGCGGGCACGGAACGTTACCTGCGCGACCCTGTCGTGGAAGCCACGGCCGAGTCCGAGATCGCCCTGCTGCCGGACTTCGATCCCACCACGGCGATGGAGCTGCTGCGCTCCATCCACCGGGTGCCCGACCGCCGACTCGTCGAGTCCCTGATCGAGGCCGAGCTCGGGCTGCTGGAGACGTTGCGGCCGGACCTGGTGGTGGCCGACTTCCGGCCGACCCTCGCGATCTCCGCGCGACTCTGCGGCATTCCCATCGCTTCGCTGCTCCTCAGCCACTGGCTACCCCACTACGCCGAGAACCCCGAGTGGATCCCGCGGACCTATGCGGCCGGCGCCCTCGGCCGACGCCTGCTGGGCGAGCGGATCGGCCGGCGCGTGGCGGCGCCCGTCTTCCGGGCGATCATCCGCCACAAGAGCACTCCCTTCCGCGCCGCCGCCCGGGCGCGCGGCCTGCCAGCACCGCCGCTCTTGTGGGACTACCTCCAGGGCGACCTCAACCTGCTGACGGACGTGGAGGCGCTTGCGGTCGGCGAGCTGCCGCCGCATACCCGGCGCGTCGGCCCGATCCTATGGGAGCCCGACTCGCCGCTGCCGGAGTGGTGGTCTCGGCTCGAGCGGGACCGCCCGGTGATCTTCGTGAACTACGGCAGCACCGCGCACCCGGAGCTCTTCCGGCGCACCTTCGAGGAGCTCGGCGGCAGCCCCTGGCGGGTGGTCGTCGCCACCTGCGATCAGGTGGAGCCCGACGCGTTCCCGATCCCCGAGAACTTCTTCGTGGAGCGCTACCTGCCTATCGAGCAGATGGTGCGTCGGGCAGACCTGGTGATCCACCACGGCGGGGCGGGCACCTTCCAGCAGACGCTGCGTGCGGGCACGCCCGGGCTCGTCGTCGCCACGCACTGGGACCAGGAGTTCTCGGGCTTCCTGAGCGAGCGCGAGGACCTCGGACTCTTCCTCACCCTGCGCGAGATCCTGGCCCGGCGGGGTCGGCTGCTGACGGCCACGCGGCGCATGATCGAGAACCTGCCGCGTCATCGCGAGCGGGCCTCTTCTCTCAAGGAAACGCTCCTCGCCTGCGATGGACCGAAGCAGGCTTCGGAGGCCCTGGAGGCGTTCCTCGAGGCCCGCGCTCGTGGCGAGCGCCCCCCCGGAGCGGACGCGCCCGCCCGATGATGGCGCCCCGGAGGCGGTTCGCGTGATCACCGACCGCCGACCGCCGGGATCAGCTGCTCCTGGGCCATCGAGGCGATCAACGTCCCCTCGGCCGTGAAGAGCATGCGTCGCGAGAGGGCCCGCCCGCCGTGGGCGACGTCGCACTCGGTGGTGATCAGGCGCCAGCCATCCCACGGCAGGTCCCGGTGCAGCCACAGCACCTGGTCGAGGCTCGAGAATCCGACGGGTGGGCCCGCCAGCCCGATCCGGCGTGCCACGGACATATGCGAGTGGTAGTCGCAGAGGAAGGCGAGCGCACCCTGGTGCAGCGGGCGGTCGTCGGGGAGTGGGAAGCGCGGTCGCACCCAGGCGCGGTAGCGCGAGGACTCCTTCGGGCCGAGGGTCCGCCAGGGAACACCTCCAATGAAGCGCCACTCCAGCGGCCCGTAGAGCGGGCTGGGCTCATCGATCGTCCAGCCCTCTTCCCGCGCGACGTCGTCCTCGGTCGGCAGCGTGTCGGGGGCGGGCGTCCCGGGATCGACCCGCGCGTCGCCGAACTCCGCCCCCTCACCTGGGGCGGCGAAGCTCGCTACCAGCTCGCCGCAGAGCTTGTCGCCGGCTCGGATCTGCACGCGACGATGGGCGAGGCGGCGCCCGTCGCGCATCCGCTCCACGACCAGATCGACCGGGCGGTCCGTCGGCACCGGGCGCAGGAAGTACGTGTGAAGCGAGCTGAGCGCCCGGTCTTCGCAGCTGCGCGAGGCCGCGATCGTCGCGCAGCCGACCGTCACTCCGCCGAACCCGTCGAGGCTCGCCCGAAAGCGATCTTCTCCTACCGGCTCGACGACGAGAACCTCTTCCAGAGGCTTCTGCCAGGCCATGGCTGGAGAACCTAGCGTGGGCTCCCTTCCATGCACCGCTCGGGATCCCTGCCCAGGGGCTGGGAGGCGTTGAGTGGCGCGCCCGCTGCGGCTTGTTGCATCCTGGTCCTGCGCGCCTCGGAGGGCCCAGCATGGCCATCCTGCTCTGGACCCTGGGGATCATCGTCGCGCTCATCGCCATTGCGCGCGTCCGCTCGCTCGTGGCACCGCGGGCGTTTCCACCCTGGATGACGCCGCTGCTCGAGACCCCCGGCCGCGACCGCGGGCGCATCCTCGAGCGCGCCGGGGTCGCGCGAGGCGAGCGGGTGCTGGAGATCGGACCCGGTGGCGGCTTCATCACCGAAAAGGCGCTCGAGCGTGTGGGCGAGACCGGGCGCCTGGTCTGCCTCGACATCCAGATCGAGATGCTGCGCAAGGTGCGGGAGCGGCTAGGAGACGGCGCGGAGCTCGTCTGCGCCAGCGGCTCGCAGCTCCCGTTCCGCGACGGGGCCTTCCAGCGCGCCTTCCTGGTGAGCGTCCTGGGTGAGATCCCGGACAAGCGGCGTGCGTGCGCGGAGCTCTTCCGAGTCCTCGGCCCGGCAGGGGAGCTGGCCATCGAGGAGGGCATCCCCGACCCCGACTACATCCGCACGCCGGTTTTACGCCGCCTGGTCGAGCAGGCGGGATTCCAGACCCGCGAACGGGTGGGGAGCTGGGCCCGCTATACCCAGCGCTTCGCGAGGCCGTAGCTCGCCGTACCCTCAGAGGCCGGGGCGGCGGTCGCACCAGGGCTGCGCCTGCTCGAGCTGCCCAGCGATCCGGATCAGCAGGTCCTCCCGGGCGTAGGGGGCCACGAGCTGCACGCCAACGGGCAGGCCCTCGGCGCTCCAGTGCAGCGGCAGCGAGATCGCCGGCTGCCCGGTCACGTTGAACAGCGGCGTGAAGGCCGCGACCTCGCCGTTGCGCCGCCAGGCCTCGGCGGGATTCGGGTTCGTCCCCGCCAACTCCCCCAGGCGCGGGGGCGGCTCTGCGAGCGTGGGCGTCAGCAGCAGGTCGAAGCCCGACTCCCACCAGCTCGCCACCCGGCGGGTCCAGGCGTGCATGCGGCCCACGGCGGCGACGTAGCGGCTCGCGGAGACCGCGCGGCCCAGCAGGGAGGAGGCCCAGGTCACCGGCTCCACGTCCTCCGCTCGAATCTCGCGGCCGATGCGCTGGCCGATCTGCTCCAGCTCGTAGACCGTGCCCACGTTCCACACGTCGAAGAAGCACGCCGTGGTCTCCGAGTCATCCAGCGCCTCGGGGTGCGAGGTCTCGACCGAATGGCCCAGGGATTCGAGCCGGCGCGCAGCGCCCTCGACCGCCGCGACGCACTCGGGATGGAGCTTCGGGCCCTCGCCCGGTCGGCGCGCGAGCAGCCCGATGCGAAGCCGACCCGGCGGACGATCCAGCTCTTCCCGGAGCGGCCGCTCGAAGGCCGGGGCCGTGTACGGATCTCCCGGCATCGGTCCGGAGATGGCGTCGAGGATTCCGGCGGTGTCGCGCACCGAGCGGGTCACGGCCCCCTCGACGGCGAGGCCGGCGAGAGCCTCACCGTAGTAGGGTCCTTGCGACACCCGGCCGCGGCTCGGCTTGAGGCCCACGAGCCCGCACTCACTGGCGGGGATCCGGATCGAGCCGCCGCCGTCGTTCGCATGGGCCGCCGGTACGAGTCCCGCGGCCACGGCCGCGGCGCTCCCGCCGCTCGAGCCGCCGGTGGAGTGCTCCAGGTTCCAGGGGTTGCGGGTCGGCCCGTACGCGGCCGGCTCGGTGGTGGCGACGAGACCCAGCTCCGGCGTGTTCGTGCGGCCGACGATCACGAAGCCGGCCTGCCGGAACTTCGTCGTGAGGTAGGTGTCCTGGGGGGCGACGAAGCCAACCTCCCGCAGCAGCTTCATCCCGGAATGGGAGGGGTCGCCCGCGCTCTCGGCCACGAGGTCCTTCAGCAGGAAGGGCACGCCCCGGAAGGGACCCTCGGGGAGCGAGCCCGCCGCCTGGGCTCGGGCCTTCTCGAACAGCGGCGTGATCACGGCGTTGAGCCTGGGGTTCTGCTTCTCGATGCGCACGATGGCCGCCTCGACCAGCTCCGCGGGGGTCACCTCGCCCTTGCGTGCGAGCTCGGCCTGTCCGGTCGCATCGAGAGAAGCGGGATCGCCCATGAGCCTCCTATGAGAATGAGCATCCTATCGATGATGTACGATGGAAGTCCACAGACCTCGACGGGAACCGAGATGAAGATCGACGGAGGACTGCTGGTCGACGCCCGGCCTCGGAGAGCGAACGGCGATTCATCGCGAGGGTCTCGGCTGCACCCTCGAGTGAGAGGACGAGATGTCCGCCACACGGGTACTGATCGACGGCTTGCGTTTCCCTGAGGGCCCCCGCTGGCACCAGGGGCGCTTCTGGTTCTCGGACATGCACTCCCAGAAGGTGATCGCGGTCGACCTGGACGGAAACGCGGAGACCGTCGCCACCGTGCCGGGAGATCCGTCCGGCCTCGGCTGGCTACCCGGCGGACGGCTGCTCATCGTCTCGATGAAGGACCGACGCCTGCTGCGTCTCGATCCGGCGG
>JBDLIK010000230.1:0-5965 GCA_039714895.1 Myxococcota bacterium
CTCGACGGTGAGCCGGCCGCAGCCTCGCCCAGCGCCGAGCTCTTCCTCCGGGCCGGCTTTCGCTCCGACTACAAGGGATTGGTGCTCGATCGCTTCGATTGAGCGCCGGAGGCAGGCTGGCCCCCCCGGGCCGGTGTGGTACGTTCCGGCGCTAGAGGCACCTTCTGGTCGGTGCACAGTCTTGGGAAACCCACCTGGTTCTTGTGTCCCAATCGAGTTTGCCCTTCGCTGCTTCTCCTGCCCGGGCCTGCGCCCGAGCGGGGCGGCGGTGGTTCATCTCGCTTCGACGTTTCGGTGCCGGACGGTCCGGCCTGGACCGCGGCGACGGCCTCAGGCCCCGACGCGCTCGGGGAGAGTGAGGCGAGGAAAGATTCCCTTGTCCAAGAAGTTGTACGTCGGAAACATCCCCTTTACCACCACGGACGACGACCTCCGTCAGTTGTTCGAGACGCACGGAGCTGTGTTGTCGGCCCGCGTGATCACGGATCGCGAGACCGGCCGCTCCCGCGGCTTCGGCTTCGTCGAGATGGAAGAAGCGTCCGCTGCGGAGAACGCCCAGAAGGTGCTCGACGGCACCGACATGGGTGGGCGCAGCCTGCGGGTGAACGAGGCCCAGGATCGCCGCGGCGGCGGTGGTGGCGGTGGCGGCGGTGGCTATCGGCGCTAGCCGGGCTGCGGGCTTCGCAGCCAACGGGGTGTGCCCTCAACCCATCCATAGCTGGTAAGGGGCGGCGCTCGGAGGCTCGCTTCCGGGCGCCGCCCTTGTCCGGCTCCCACCTCGGTCTCCGGACCCTCGCGAGGCTGCCGCGCGAGCCCCGCGCTCAGTGCGCGAACACCCCCGCGATCATCGTGGGTTCTCCGTTCACGTCGCTCACCCGGCCGAGAAGACGCCCGTCGGCATCCCATGCCGAGAGGGCCTGCGGCTCGCGAACGAGCACGAACGAGGTCGGGGGACCGTCGGCCCCTACCACGGTGATGTCGAGCGAGCCGTCCTCGCGCATCACGAAGGTCGCCACTTCCCCGTTCTCGCCCTGGAACACCCGCGGCACTCCAGCGGCGGTAATGGGGTTCTCGCCCGTCCAGAACTCCACCGTGTTCGCGAAGAGCATGTCGATCAGGAGCGACGTCGGGTAGGGAAAGATGGCGAGCCCGAGGAAGGCGAACCAGCGGATCCACTTGTTCTCGTCGAACCGCTGGTTCCAATCGTAGACGGTTCGGGTCAGCTGGAACTTCCCGAAGCAGCCGACCGTCGAGATGGGCAGAAACACACCGATGAGAAGAGCGCCGAGACTCCGGCGCACCCACGAATTCATATCCGTCACCCCCCCTGAATGAAGAGAGGATCATCGGAAATGCGAGGCCATCCGTAAAGGAGCTGGCGTTCACCCGCCCAGCGCGTCGAAGCGGACTCCGGTGAGTTTCTCCGACGCCGACCAGAGCTGCGCGGCGGCTTCCGCATCCAGGGAGCGACGGCTGGACCCCACGCGCCGCGGGGGGCCGCGCAGCTCGCCGAGGGAGCTCGGACCGATGTAGTCTCCCCCCCTCACCACGGGAGAGGTCGCGGCGTAGAGGGTGGGGAGGGCGCCCTCGGCGGCACTCTGGGCGAGCAGCCGGTTGCCCCAGCCCGAGAGGCGCTCCATGAGTGAGGACCCCTCCATGCGCGGTCCCGCGAACTGGAGGTTGGTGGCCGCGTAGCCCGGATGAGCGGCTGCGGCTACGAGCGAGCCCCCGGCGCGTTCGGCCCGGCGCGCGAGCTCGTAGGTGAACAGCAGGTTCGCGAGCTTGCTCTGTCCGTAAGCCCTCCACTTCCGGTAGCGGCGGGCCCCGTGCAGATCGTCGAGGAGGATGCGTCCGATCCGGTGCATGGAGCTGCTGACCGTGACGACCCGTGCGCCGTCCGTGGCGAGCAATCGCTCCAGCAGCAGGCCGGTGAGCGCGAAGTGGCCGAGATGGTTCGTTCCCAGCTGCATCTCGAAGCCATCCGCGGTCTGCCGGTAGGGCAGCGCCATCACACCGGCGTTGTTGCACAGGAGATGGAGTGAGGAATGACGGCCCAGAAAGCTCTCGACGAAGGAGCGGATCGAGCTCAGGCTCGCCAGGTCGAGCTCGGCGAGCTCGAGCCGCGCCGCGGGGAACTCCTTGGCGATGCGCTCGCTCGCCACTCCGCCCTTCAGCAGGTCCCGGCAGGCGATGACGACGTGGGCGCCACGATCGGCGAGCACCCGAGCGGTCTCGTAGCCGAGTCCGCTGTTGGCGCCGGTGACGATCGCCGTCCGGCTGGAGAGGTCGGGGACGTCGGAGGCGCTCCAAGGCATGCGCCCTCAGTATACGCCAGCTCCGGCGGCGAGCGCCGGGATCAGTCCCGTTCCGAGCACCACCCACAGAGGCCGCTGAAGACCGGCCGGTCTTCCCGTCGACAGCTTCGGCAGTGGATCCGGGCCGGCGCCTGGATGGGCGGGAGCTTCGGCACCGTCGGGGTCTCGGGCTCCGCGCCGCTGCTCCCGGTGCCGGGTTCGAGGAGATCGGGGGCTTCCACGTCGGCCTCGTGCGTCGAAGGCCCCGGGGTAGCGCTTTCCTGCGCTCGGTCTTCCGCGCCGCCGGGTGCCGGTCCAGGCTATAGCAAGGCACGTGCCCGCAGGGTGCCGGGATCTTCCGTCGGTGAAATCGGCGTGCTCCGGCGGGCACCTGGACGCGGATCTGCACTTCCACCGCACTGCGCAGCTTCCTGCGTGCCCTCCAGAGAAGGGAAGCGTTCTCTCCAGCGAGGGAAAGTGACGCCGAGTCAACGCGCTGCGGAAGGTTCCGCCGACGGAGAGGACACGGCAGCGGCGTCCGTGACTGAAGTCACATGGCGGTCTCTGGAGCTGGGCTATCGACCCGCCTTCCAAACGCGCCCGAATTGGGGGGAGAACTTGAAGCCCGAGAACTGGTCTCTGCTCGCGATCGTTGGATTCTGGATCTTCAACGCCCTGTTCGTCATCGGACACCTGGCGGCGGGATGGTTCTGACCCGTCGGGCGGGAGCGCGCGACCACCAGAGAGAGGTGGGATCCCAGTGGATCTCACCTCAGTCGAAGTCTCGCGAGAGCAGGGTCTTGCGCTCTGCGATCCCCGCCCTGCGGATGGCCTCGTCGCAGAGCCTGCGCACTGCGTCGGAGAGCGACTCCAGGACCTTCTCCGAGGTGTTCATCCCGGAGCGGGCGCGGACGTAGGCTTTGAGCTTCGTCGCCACGATCAGGATGTCGCGCGGGGTCTCGTCCCGCGCCGCCGGACGCGCCACGGGCAGGATGCGACGCGGCGGGCGCGCGGAACCATCGCGACTTCCGCGCGGGTCCGCAGTCCCGGGCCGCGCCCCGTTCGTCGTCGAGCGCTGCCCCGCGCTCGGCGAGCGCCGCTCGAGCGCGAAGGACTCGCGATGGTTGACCACGCCGAGATGGGAGTCCCAGCACTCCACCGCACAGAACACCAGCCCCGTGCGCTTGCGATTGCAGGTCGAGACGTTGCAGACCCAGTAGGTCTTCTCGAATCCGATCGACGTTTTGCAGCTGCTGCAAGGTCGCCAGTGCGAGTGCGAGTCGTCCATGGGCTGCCCCCGTGGGCCGGCGCGGCCCGTCCGCGATTCATCGGCCGGACCCGAAGCCGGGATGAGCCGTCGGTGACGAACAGGGTAGGATCCCCCCCCAGTGCCTCCCACCCTCCTCTCCAGCGCCTCGGCAGGGCGGCGCCTCGATGCCGCCCAGGAGTGGCTGCTAGCGCGGGCGCCTGCTGAGGAGGTGCTCGTCGTGGCAGCGAGCGCCGACGCCGCCAACGATCTGCTGCGTCGGTCCGCCGCCCGCGTGGGAGCGTCCTTCGGCTGGCATCGTGCGACGCTGCCGCGGCTCGCCGCCTGGTTGGCGACCCCCGAGCTCGTGGCGGGAGGGCTCACGCCGGTGGGGGCCCTCGCCGTCGAGGCCGTGGTGGCTCGGCTCGTGCACCGGCTCGCCGAATCCGACGGCCTCGGGCGCTACGCCGACGTCGCCGCGGGGCCCGGCTTCGCCCGGGCCCTGGCCCGCACCCTCGCCGAAGTCCGGCTCGCCGGGCTCGCCGCGAGCCTGCTCGCGGAGCGAGCGCCCGAGGTGGCCGCGCTGCTCGAGGCCTACGAGCGCGAGCTCGCCGGGAGCGGCTTCGCGGACCGCGCCGAGGTGTTGTCGCAGGCGGCTCGCAGCGCCGACCGCTCCTCCCCTCACCTCCTGCTGGAGCTTCCGACGCTGCTTCTCGACGTGACGCTGGCGACCCAGGCGGAACGAGCGTTCATCTCTGCCATCGCCCAGCGCGCCCCCGAGCTGATTGCCACGGTGCCAGCAGGCGATGCGATCAGCCAGACGAGCCTCGAGAGCGCACTCGGCGTGCGTGCGCAGGTGCTGGATGTGGAGCCCTCCAGGGATCCTCCTGCTCTTCGCCGCCTTCAGGCCCACCTCTTCGAGGAGGCCGCTCCCGAATCCGCCGGCGCCGACGAGGGCGTGGTGATCTTCTCGGCGCCGGGCGAGAGCCGTGAGTGCGTCGAGATCGCCCGTCGCTTGATTGCCGCCGCTGGGCAGGGTGTTCCCTTCGACTGCATGGCCGTCCTGCTGCGCTCGGCCGACGAGTATCGTCCCCATCTCGAGGAGGCGCTCTCCCGGGCGGGAATCCCCGCGCACTTTGCCCGCGGCGCAGTGCGGGCCGATCCGGGCGGCCGCGCCTTTCTGGCGCTGCTCCGGTGCCGGACCGAGGGCCTCTCGGCCCGCCGCTTCGCCGAATACCTGTCGCTGGGAGAGGTTCCCTCCGCCAGCGAGCAGGGGGCGCCACCGCCTCCGCTTGCGCCCGCCGATCGTTGGGTGCCACCCGACGGCGAGCTGGTTCCCGAGCGGGTGGCGGAGGCGCTGGAGCAGGGGGTGCATCCCGCAGCAGAAGCCCCGGACGCCGACCGGGAGGAAGTGGCATCGGTCGCACCCCGCCACTGGGAGCAGCTGCTGGGTGAGGCGGCGGTGATCGGGGGCTGGGGGCGCTGGGAGCGGCGTCTGTCGGGTCTGGCCTCGAAGCTCCGCCTCGACCAGGACGCTCTCGACGATGCCGAAGGGCCCCGGGCGGCGGCCATCCGTCGCGATCTTGCCGGGCTGGAGAAGCTACGGGACTTCGCGCTGCCCCTCCTCGATGTCCTCGAGGCGCTGCCCCGGGACGCCAGCTGGGGAGACTGGCTGGATCGGCTCTCGGCCCTGGCCAGCCGGGCGTTGCGCCGGCCGGATCGCGTGCTCTCGGTCCTCGCGGAGCTCGCGCCCATGGCCCCCGTAGGCCCGGTGTCCATCGACGAAGTGGTGCTGGTGCTGAGATCACGACTCCTGGAGGTGGCGCTGCCTCCAGCTTCGGCGCGCTACGGGCGCGTCTTCGTGGCGCCGGCCGAGGCAGCGCGCGGAATGGCCTTCGACCTGGTGTTCGTTCCCGGTCTCGCCGAGAAGCTCTTTCCACGCCGGGTGGCCGAGGAGCCCATCCTGCTGGACGAGGTGCGCTCGACCCTCGGCGCCGGGCTTCTCACCAACGAGGAACGCATCGCGCGGGAACGGCTGGCACTGCGCCTGGCGGTGGGGGCGGCGCGTCGTCAGGTGGTGCTCTCGTATCCGCGCCTGGATCTCGACCAGGGGCGACCCCGGGTTCCCTCCTTCTACGCCCTCGAGGCCCTGCGCGCCGCGGAGGGACGGCTGCCCGGCTTCGATGAGCTTGCCGGCCGCGCCGAGCGGATCGGCGACGCGCGGGTCGGATGGCCCGCGCCCCGGGAGCCGTCCGCCGCCATCGACGAGGCCGAGCACGACCTGGCGCTGCTCGAGCGGCTGCTCCGCCTCGAGCCCGAGCGCAGCGTTGGGACCGCGCGCTTCCTGCTGAGCGCGAACCCGCACCTGGGTCGCGCCCTGCGGTTCCGCGCCCGGCGCTGGCTGCGGCGCTGGACCCCGGCGGAC
>JBDLIK010000231.1:0-5952 GCA_039714895.1 Myxococcota bacterium
TGGCACGCGCGGCCTCGAGGATCGACTTGCCGTCCAGGTAGGAGCTGGGCAGCCGGACGGCCTCGTCGGCGTCCCCCACGTGGGGTGCGTCCGCATCCACATCCACGTAGAGCGCGACGCAGCGGATGCCCATGCCGTGGGCACTCTTGATCACCCGCCGGGCGATCTCGCCCCGGTTGGCCACGAGGAGCGTCGTGAAGCTCACAGTCGGAAGACCCCGTAGCCTCTAGCGCCCTCGATCTTCCCGTTGCGCACGACCGACAGGCAGATCCCCAGCGCCGTTCGCGTGTCCCGCGGATCGAGGATCCCGTCGTCGCTGATGGCGCCGGTGGCCTCGAGTGCGATGGAGCCCTTCTCCTGGATCGCCTCCACCGCGGCCACGATCCTGGCGTCGGCCTCCTCGTCGAAGGCCAGTCCCTTGCGCGCGGCCTGGCCGCGGCGCACGATCGACATCACCCCAGCGATCTGCTTGCCCCCCATCACGGCGATCTTCGCACTCGGCCAGATGAAGGTGAAGCGGTTGTTGAAGGCGCGACCCGACATCGCGTAGGTGCCCGCACCGTAGGAGGCGCCGAGGATCACCGTCAGATGGGGCACCGTCGAGTTGGTGACCGCGTTGAGCATCTGCGAGCCCTTCTTGATGATGCCCGCCTGCTCCGGGTCCCGGCCCACCACGAAGCCCGTCAGGTTCTGCAAGAAGAGCAACGGCACGTCGATCTGGTTGCAGAGCTGGATGAAGTGGGCGGCCTTCTCGGCGGACTCCGGGTCGAGCACGCCATTGTTGCCGAGGATCCCGATGGGATACCCCTGGATCCCGGCCCACCCGCAGACCAGGGTGGGGCCGTAGCGCGGCTTGAAGTCCTCGAAGCGAGAGCCGTCCACGATCCTTCCGATCACCTCCCGGACATCGAGGGGCCGGCGCAGGTCCGGGCTCACGAGTCCCAACAGCTCTTCGGGATCGGAAACGGGCTCGTCCACGCCCAGGCTCGGCGGGGGGCCGGCCTTGCGCCAGTTGAGGTGGGAGATGACCTCGCGACACAGGCGCAGGGCGTCGCGTTCGTCTTCGGCGAGGTACTCGCCGAGCCCGGAGATCTCCGCGTGCATCTGGGCGCCGCCCAGGGTCTCATCGTCCGAGTCCTCGCCGGTGGCCATCTTCACCAGCGGCGGGCCGGCGAGGAAGATCTTGGACTGGTTCTTGATGACGATGTTGTAGTCCGACATCCCAGGCTGGTAGGCCCCGCCCGCGGTGGAGGAGCCAAAGACCACGCACACCGTGGGAATCTCGAGCTTGGAGAGCTCGATCATCTCGTAGAAGAAGCGCCCGGTCTCGGCGAAGTGGTTGGTCTTGGCCGGGCGGCGTCGCTTCTTGCCGTCGTCATCCCGGGGCTCCATGCGCAGGTCGGCGCCGGCGGACTCGACGAAGCTCACGTAGGGGATGTGGTTGTCGCGGGCGATCTCCAGCGCCCGCATCCACTTCTTGCCCACGTAGGGCGTGAGCGCGCCGCCGAGCACCGTGGGATCGTTGGCGAAGATCACGCACTCGACCCCGGCGATGACGCCGATCCCCAGCACCGCGCCGCCGCCGATGACGTAGTCGGAGTTGTAGCCGGCGAGGGGGCTGATCTCGAGGAAGGGGCTGTCGGGGTCGAGGGCGAGGGCGAGGCGCTCGCGCACCGGGAGCTTGCCGCGCTTGGCCAGGCGCTCGTGGTGATGGGGCCCACCCCCCGCCTCGGCCTCGTCGAGCAGCCGGTCCATCTCCTCGAGCTTCTCGAGCATGGCGGCCCGGTTCTCCTCGAACGCATCCGTGCGAGGATCGAGGCGGGAGCGCAGGGGGGGCGCGAGGAGGGGCGGCTGCATGGGCTGCGATTCCTCCGGAGAGCGGCCGACCCGTGGCCGGCCGTGGCGGTTTGACAGGCGGGGAACGACGATGGTAACAAGAGGCATCTGATATTACCATCCTTCACTCGGGAGTCAGCGATGAGCGCAGTCCGGGTCGAGAGCGGGGGCGGGGTGATGACCGTGACCCTCGCGGACGTCGAGAACCGCAACGCGCTGGGCGGGGCGCTGGTCCAGGGGCTCTACGACGCGCTCGCCACCGCCAACGCCGACCGCTCTGTGCGCGCCGTGGTGGTGACGAACGAGGGCAACACGTTCTGCGCCGGTGCCAACCTGAGGGAGCGCTCGGGCGCGACCCGCGGCGCGGCACCCCGGGTTGGCTTCGAGGAGCTGCTCCACGCCATCCAGACCTCTCCGACGCCGGTCCTGGGACGCATCGCGGGCCACGTGGTCGGGGGCGGGAACGGCCTGGCGGCGGCCCTGGACATCTCGATCGCGGCCGAGGACGTGAAGTTCGGCTTCACCGAGGTCCGCCTCGGTGTCGCGCCCGCCATCATCTCCGTGGTGTGCCTGCCGAAGATGCGACCCGGGGAGGCCATGGAAGCCTTCCTGCGCGGCCATCGCTTCCCGGCGTCGCGGGCCGCCGAGCTGGGCCTGATCAACCGCGCGGTTCCCGCCCAGGAGCTCGATGCCGCCATCGAAGAGGTGCTGGTGGACCTTCGCAAGGGCGGCCCGAACGCCCTCGGGTTCGCCAAGCGCCTGGTCCACGAGGTGCCCGCCATGGATCAGAAGCAGGCCTTCGGATGGACCGCCCGGCTCTCGGGCGAGCTCTTTGCGAGCGACGAAGCGAAGGAAGGCATGGCCGCTTTCCTGGGAAGGCGCCGGGCGTCCTGGGCCGGCGGAGACGACGCGGGCTGACCTCGATCTTCCCTTGTCGCTTCCGCTTCCGGGCGCCCATAATGGTCCGCCGATGAGCCTCCACGACCGCCTCACCGAGGAGATCCGGCGCGGGCCCTCGGGGCCCAAGCTCGCGGCGTTGTTCGACCTGGACCAGACGCTGCTGGCCGGCTTCTCGGCCATCGCGTTCACGCGCGAGCGTCTCCTCTCGGGCCGCATGGCCCCGCGGGAGATGGCGGAGACGCTGCTCGGCGCGCTCTCCTTCGCGCTGGGCCGCACGGGCTTCTCGGGCCTCCTGTCGGCCGCCACCGCCGCCTACCGTGGCCTCGCCGAGAGCTCCCTCGAGGAGCTGGGCCAGGAGGTCTTCGAGAAGCACCTGGCGACCCAGATCTTCCCGGAGTCCCGGGCGCTGGTGCAAGCCCACCAGGATGCCGGCCACACCGTGGCCATCGTGTCTTCGGCCACTCGCTACCAGGCGGAGCCCATGGCTCGAGAGCTCGGCATCGACCACGTCCTCTGCACGCGGCTCGAGGTGAAGGATGGCGTCTTCACCGGAGGCATCGTGCGCCCGACCTGCTACGGCGAGGGCAAGGCCATCGCTGCCCGTGAGCTCGCCGCCGCGTACGATCTCGACCTCGAGCAGAGCTGGTTCTACACCGACAGCCACGAGGACCTGCCGCTGCTGGAGATCGTCGGGCATCCGCGCCCCCTCAACCCGAACCGACAGCTCGGCCAGATCGCCAAGGAGCGCCGCTGGCCCGTGCGACGCTTCCACAGCCGAGGGCCCCCGAGCGCGGGCGACGTGCTTCGCACCGGGCTCGTCTACGCGAGCCTCGTGCCCTCGCTATGGGCCGGCGTTGCCGCGGGCCTGATCAACGGCTCCCAGCGCGAGGCCACCAACGTGATGGGCGCCGTGTGGAGCGACCTCGCCACCTCGTTGGCCGGCATCGATCTCCGCGTGGAGGGGGAGGAGCATCTCTGGTCCCAGCGGCCGGCGGTCTTCATCTTCAACCACCAGAGCGGTCTCGACGCCATCTTGATGCTGAAGCTCCTGCGCCGCGACCTCACGGGTGTCGCCAAGCAGGAGATCCGCAGAAACCCCATCTTCGGCCCGCTCTTCAGCGCGGCCGGCGTCGCCTTCGTCGATCGCGCCCACTCGGCGAAGGCCATCGCCGCGCTCAAGCCCGCGGTCGAGGCCCTGCGCCGGGGGCGCTCGCTGGCCATCGCACCCGAAGGCACCCGCTCGAGTACTCCCCGCCTGGGGCGCTTCAAGAAGGGTGCTTTCCACATTGCCATGCAGGCCGGCGTGCCGGTGGTGCCGGTGGTCTTCCGCAACGTGCTCGACGCGCTGCCGAAGGGCGCCCTGGTGGTGCGCCCAGCCACCGTCGAGGCAACGGTGCTGCCGCCGATCGACACCAGTGGCTGGACGCGCGAGGGCCTCGCTGACGAGATCCGGCGGATCCGCCAGCGCTATCTCGACGTGCTAGACCAGACCGAGGAGGGCAAGACATGACGCTCCAAGTCAGCGTGATCGGCGCCGGTTCCTTCGGCACCACCATCGCCCACCTGACCAGCCGCAACGTCCCCACGCTGCTCTGGTGCAGGAGGCCGGAGACAGCCGATGAGGTCAACACCCGGCACACGAACGAGCGCTATCTGCCCGACTACCGCATTGCCGAGGCCGTGCACGCCACGGGCTCTCTCGAGGAGGCCGTCCGCCACGCCGACGTCGTGGTGATGGGCGTCCCTTCCCACGGCATGCGCGAGGTGCTGGGAGAGGTCGCGCGCTTCCTCCGGCCCTGGGTGCCGGTGGTGAGCCTCGCCAAGGGTCTCGAGCCCGACAGCCATCTGCGCATGAGCGAGGTCGTGAAGGAGGTGTTGCCCGACCACCCGGCGGCGGTGCTCACCGGACCGAACCTCGCCAAGGAGATCATGGCGGGCTACGCCGCGGCGAGCGTCGTGGCTTCCCCCCAGCCGGAGATCGCGCGCCAGCTGCAGGCCGTGTTCCACTCCGGGCTCTTCCGCGTCTACACGAACCACGACGTGGTCGGCTGCGAGCTCGGGGGCGCCCTCAAGAACGTGGTGGCCATCGCGACGGGGATGGGCGATGGGCTCGGCGTGGGCGACAACACGCGCTCGGCCGTGATCACCCGGGGCCTGGCGGAGCTCACGCGCCTGGGCGTCGCCATGGGCGGTGAGCCCGCGACCTTCTCGGGGCTCACGGGCATGGGCGACCTCATCGCCACCTGCACCAGCCGCCAGAGCCGCAACCGCCATGTGGGCGAGGAGCTCGGCCGTGGCCGCACGCTCGACGAGATCATTGCCGCGATGAACCAGGTGGCCGAGGGCGTGAAGACGACGCGCGTCGTGATGGAGCTCGGCGCCAAGCACGACGTCGACCTGCCCATCGCGCGCGAGGTGTACGGCGTGCTCTACGAGGGCCGTACGGCTCGCGACGCCTACCGCGGCCTGACCCGGCGCGGTCCCGGCTCCGAGGGCGACCCCGACTGAGGCCGATCCGGCTATCTTTGGGATCCTCGCGGGAGGGAGATGAGCGTGCTGCAAGAGAGCCAGGACCTGGTCGCGGAAGCCGAGGATCTCCACGGCTTTCTCTTGACCCTCACGGAGCAGGACTGGAGCCGACCCACCGCCTTCAAACAGTGGACGCCCTGGGACGTGGTGGCGCACCTGCACTACTACGACCGGGTCTCGCTGCTGGCTCTGGAGGGCGAGGAGTCCTTCGGGCCGAAGCGGGACGAGCTCATCGCGGCCCTGCGCGCGGGGCTTGGCAACGCCGAGATCGCCCGGCGGGAGTTCGGTGATCTGCCTCCGACGGAGCTGCTGGGACACTGGCAGGGGGCCTGCCACGACCTGGCGGGGCAGCTCGGCCGCTCCGACCCCAAGCGGCGCCTGCCCTGGTTCGGGCCCGACATGGGCGTGCGCATGTTCACGACCGCACGCACCATGGAGACCTGGGCGCACGGCCAGGAGGTCTACGACCTGATGAAGGTCCCGCGCGTGTACACGGACCGTATCAAGAACATCGCTGTCATCGGCATCAAGACCTTCGCCTGGACCTTCGTGAATCGCGGCCTCCCCGTGCCGGGCGCTCCTCCCCATCTGCGCCTGGTCGCACCTTCCGGTGCAATCTGGGAGTGGAACGAGCCGAGCTCGAGCGAGTGCATCCGGGGCGATGCCACCGACTTCTGCCACGTCGTC
>JBDLIK010000232.1:0-5939 GCA_039714895.1 Myxococcota bacterium
GGTGGAGACCACGGTGGGACGCGTCCTGCTGAAGGAGATCGTTCCCGACGAGATTCCCTTCTCGATCATCAACCAGGTGATGGAGCGCAAGGCCCTCGGCGAGCTGATCGACCAGTGCTATCGCCGGCTCGGCAGCAAGGCCACGGTCATCCTGGCCGATCGGCTCCGCAGCCTCGGATACCAGTACGCCACTCGCGCCGGCATCTCCATCTGCGTCGACGACATGGAGATTCCCAGCGACAAGGAGCAGATCATCGAGGACGCCAGCGAGGCCGTCCGCTCGATCCACGAGGAGTATCAGGAAGGCCTCATCACCGATGGCGAGCGCTACAACAAGGTGATCGACGTCTGGACCCAGGCCACGGATCAGGTGGCCCAGCAGCTTCTCGACCGGCTCGGCAGCGAGACGATGAAGGACGAAGAAGGGCAGGAGTATCGCGTCGCCAGCTTCAACTCGATCTACATCATGGCCGATTCGGGGGCTCGGGGATCTGCTCAGCAGATCCGTCAGCTGGCGGGAATGCGCGGCCTCATGGCGAAGCCTTCGGGGGAGATCATCGAGACGCCGATCACCTCGAACTTCCGCGAGGGGCTCTCGGTCCTCCAGTACTTCATCTCCACCCACGGTGCGCGCAAGGGTCTGGCGGACACCGCCCTCAAGACGGCGAACTCCGGCTACCTCACCCGCCGCCTGGTGGACGTGGCGCAGGACGTGATCATCCGACAGGAGGATTGCGGCACCACCGATGGCATCGAGATGGTGCCCCTGGTGGAAGGCGGCGAGATCATCGAGTCCATCGGTGAGCGGATCCTGGGCCGGGTGGCCCTCGAAGAGGTCCGCGATCCGGTGACCGACGAGGTCCTGGTGCCGGCTGGCACCGAGATCGACGAGGAGAAGGTCCAGATCATCGAGGACGCGGGCATCCAGCGGGTGATGATCCGCTCGGTGCTCACCTGCGAGGTGCGCCGGGGCGTCTGCATCCTCTGCTACGGCCGCGACCTGTCCCGGGGAACGATGGTGAACATGGGTGAGGCGGTGGGAGTGATCGCCGCCCAGTCCATCGGGGAGCCCGGCACCCAGCTCACCATGCGGACCTTCCACATCGGCGGTACGGCCACCCGGCGCGCCGAGCAGTCCCACCAGGACTGCCACAGCGAAGGCGAGGTGCGCTACCTGAATCTGCGTACCGTGAGCGACCGCGAAGGGCGCCAGGTCGCCATGAACCGCAACGGCGAGATCGCCATCTACGACACCACCGGCCGCGAGCGCGAGCGCTACCCGGTGGTATACGGTGCCCATCTGCTCGTGGCGGACAGCCAGACCGTGAAGCCGGGGACCCGGCTTCACGAGTGGGATCCCTTCACGAATCCCATCCTCTCCGAGGCCGGTGGGGTCATCAAGTTCGGCGACATCGTCGAGGGTGTCACCATGAAGGAGCAGGTCGACGAGGCCACGGGGATGTCCTCGAAGGTGATCACCGAGTCCAAGGACCCGGACATGCGGCCGCGCATCTCCATCAAGAGCAGCGAGGGCAAGACCATCGCGCGGGCGCTCCTTCCGGTGAACGCTCACCTCGCGGTGGGCGAAGGCGAAGAGACCTCGGCCGGCGACATCGTGGCCAAGATTCCTCGAGAGACCACCAAGACCAAGGACATCACGGGCGGTCTCCCGCGCGTGGCCGAGCTCTTCGAGGCGCGCAAGCCCAAGGAGTTCGCCATCGTATCGGAGATCAACGGGGCCGTGTCCTTCGGCACCGACGTGCGCGGGAAGCGCCGGGTGATCGTGACGCCCGAGGTGACGGACGCCGAGCCGAAGGAGTATCTGATCCCCAAGGGCAAGCACATCAGCGTGCACGACAACGATCACGTGCGCGCCGGCGAGGCCCTGATGGACGGCTCGTCCAACCCGCATGACATCCTGGCCATCAAGGGGGACAAGGAGCTCGCGAAGTATCTGGTGGATGAGGTCCAGGAGGTGTATCGCCTTCAGGGAGTCAAGATCAACGACAAGCACATCGAGACCATCGTCCGGCAGATGCTGCGCCGCGTGCGGGTGAAGGACGTGGGGGACACGGACTTCCTGGTGGGAGAGCAGGTCGAGCGCAACGTCTTCGAGGATGTGAACGAGCGCATCCGGGCGGAGGACAAGGAGCCCGCGGTGGCCGAGCCGCTGCTGCTCGGGATCACCAAGGCCTCGCTCTCCACCGAGTCCTTCATCTCGGCTGCCTCGTTCCAGGAGACCACCAAGGTGCTGACCGAGGCGGCGATCTGGGGCAAGACCGACAGCCTCCACGGGCTCAAGGAGAACGTGATCATGGGACGGCTGGTCCCGGCCGGCACCGGGATGTCCCGGTACAAGAACATCGGGATCCAGATCGACGCCCCGGAGGAGCTGCTCATGGGCCCGGACGAGGACGAGCTCGTCCTCTCGCTGCCCGACGCGGAGGCGGTAGACACCCCGACCGAGGCGACCCTGCAGGCGGGCGCCGACCCGGGTCCCGAGGGAGGCTTCGAGGTCTAGCGGCATCCCCCAGGGGAGACCGTCTGAGGGCCCGACGGCGGCCGCCGAGCCGTCCGCCGATGCGTTGACAGGGTACCCAAGCTCGTTAGAATCCAGCGGTTTTTGGGTTCTGGCGCCTGCCCGGGCCCGCCCCGGACAACGGAGAGCTGGCCCGAGGGATTCCCTCCGGTCTCGTCGTTGCCGGGGAGGGGGCTCAGGGGGTGTACTGTCTTTCCCGGGCGCTTTCGCTTCCGGGCAGATCGGGTTTCGATGCCCACGATTCAACAGCTCGTGCGCAAAGGGCGGAGCGTCCGGCGCAAGCGTTCCAAGTCGGCTGACCTGGAGCGATCGCCGCAGCGCCGCGGTGTGTGCACCCGCGTCTACACGCAGACGCCGAAGAAGCCGAACTCGGCCCTGCGCAAGGTGGCGCGGGTTCGCCTCACGAACGGTCGCGAGGTGACTTGTTACATCCCGGGCGTCGGGCACAACCTCCAGGAGCACTCGGTGGTCCTGGTCCGGGGCGGTCGGGTCAAGGATCTCCCTGGCGTCCGCTACCACATCGTGCGGGGCACCCTCGACGCGACGGGGGTGGCGGATCGCAACAAGAGTCGATCGAAGTACGGGGCCAAGCGCCCCAAGTAGAGCACGGCGGTGGGCCGGCAGGCACCCGGGTGCCGAGCCGGTCCTACGCCTCGGCCGGCCCGCGGGCCCGCCGACTGCCCGGGGGCACGATGCCGCGACGGCGAGAGGTACCCAAGCGGAGGATCCAGCCGGATCCCAAATACGGAGACCGGCTGGTCGGCCGCTTCACGAACGTCCTGATGCGGGACGGCAAGAAGAGCACAGCGGAGCGCATCATCTACGGCGCCTTCGAGGTCATCGAGAGCAAGACCCGCAACGATCCGTTGCAGATGTTTCGCCGCGCGCTGGACAACGTCCGCCCCCGGGTGGAGGTGAAGTCGCGCCGCGTGGGAGGCGCGACCTATCAGGTGCCCATCGAGGTCCGTCCCGAACGGGCGACCTCGCTGGCCATGCGCTGGGTCGCCCAGTACTCGCGGTCGCGGCCCGGGAAGAGCATGCGGGACCGCCTGGCCAACGAGCTGATCGATGCCGCGAACGAGCGCGGCGAGAGCGTGAAGAAGCGCGAAGACACCCATCGGATGGCGGAGGCAAACAAAGCCTTCGCTCACTACCGCTGGTAGAGGACGATGAGCGGCCCAGGCGCCGTTCACCGATGACACCATGCCCCGTACTGCTCCGCTCGAAAGAACCCGCAACATCGGCATCATGGCGCATATCGATGCCGGCAAGACCACCACGACCGAGCGGATCCTCTACTACACCGGCGTCACCTACAAGATGGGCGAAGTCCACCACGGCGCCGCCACCATGGACTGGATGGAGCAGGAGCAGAAGCGCGGCATCACGATCACCTCCGCGGCGACCACCTGCTCCTGGAACAACCACCGGATCAACATCATCGATACACCCGGCCACGTGGACTTTACCGTAGAGGTGGAGCGTTCCTTGCGGGTGCTCGACGGGGCGGTGGCCGTGTTCTGTGGCGTGGGCGGGGTCGAACCGCAGTCGGAGACGGTGTGGCGCCAGGCCGACCGCTACCGGGTGCCGCGCATCGCCTTCGTCAACAAGATGGACCGCGTGGGGGCGGACTTCGACCGGGTGTTGCACATGATGGAGGACCGTCTGGATGCCTCTGCGGTGCCCGTCCAGGTGCCCATCGGGTGCGGTGAGGACTTCGTGGGCGTGGTCGACGTGATCCGCCAGAAAGCCCTCGTCTGGGACGGCACCGACCTCGGAGCCACCTTCCATGAGGATGAGATCCCGGCCGGGCTCGAGGCCACGGTCGAGAAGTGCCGCGAAGCCGTGGTGGAGGCCGCCGCCGACTTCGACGAGGAGCTGATGGCCGCCTACCTGGACGGCCAGCCCGTGGCCCCCGAGCAGATCCTCAAGGGCCTGCGGGAGGCCACGCTGCGGCTTCGGGTGGTGCCGGTGCTCTGTGGGGCCGCCTTCCGCAACAAGGGTGTGCAGCCGCTGCTGGATGCGGTGGTGGACCTCCTGCCCTCGCCCCTGGACGTTCCGGCCGTGGCGGGCACCCATCCCACGACCGGCGAGCCTCTCGAGCGCAAGGCGGACGACTGCGCGCCCTTCTCCGGGCTCGTCTTCAAGCTCACCACGGACAAGCACGTGGGCCATCTCTCCTACGTGCGCGTGTACTCCGGGCGGGTCCGCACCGGAGACCAGGTGCTCAACACGAGGAAGGGTCGCAAGGAGCGCGTCGGGCGGCTGCTGCTCATGCACGCCAACAAGCGACAGGAGATTCCCGAAGCCTACGCGGGAGACATCGTGGCGGTGGTGGGCTTGAAGAGCGGCGTCACCGGGGAGACCCTCTGTGATCCCCGCCATCCCATCGCTCTGGAGGCGATGGAGTTTCCGGAGCCCGTCCTCTCCATCGCCATCGAGCCGCGCACCAAGGCCGACATGGATCGGCTGGCCTCTTCCCTGGATCGCCTCACCCAGGAGGATCCCACCTTCCGCGTGACCACGGACGAGGAGACGGGGCAGACGATCATCTCGGGAATGGGCGAGCTTCACCTCGAGATCATCACCGATCGCCTGCTGCGCGAGTTCAGCGTCAGTGCCAACGTCGGCCGCCCCCAGGTGGCCTACAAGGAGACCATCTCGGCCGCCGTGCGCGCCGAGGGCCGCTACATCAAGCAGACCGGAGGCTCCGGGGACTACGGGGTGGTGGTGATCGAGATGGAGCCCTCGGATCCGGGCTCCGGCTTCCACTTCGAATCCCGGGTCAAGGGGGGCGCGGTTCCCAGCGAGTTCATCCCGGCCGTTCGCCAGGGCTCCGAGGAGGCGTTGCTCTCGGGGCCCATCGCCGGCTATCCCGTGGTGGACGTGAGCATTCGTCTGCTGGACGGACAGTCGCACGACGTGGATTCCTCCGAGCGTTCGTTCAAGATCGCCGGCTCCCTGGCCACCAAGGAGGCCCTGCGCAAGGGCCATCCCCACCTCCTCGAGCCGATCATGTCCGTGGAGGTGGTCACCCCCGAGGAGTTCGTGGGTGCGGTCCAGGGAGACCTGAACAGTCGCCGGGGCAAGCTCACGGGCATCGACGTGCGCGCCGGAGCCCAGGTCATCGCTGCCGAGGTCCCGCTGGCGACGATGTTCGGCTACGTGAACAGTCTGCGCTCGATGACCCAGGGTCGGGCGACGTACACCATGCAGTTCTCGCATTACGCGGAGGCTCCGGACACAGCCGTACGGGGCTACTAGAGCCGACTTCTGCCCGCGTGCGGGCGAGTGGGGGAAAACGGAATGGCGAAGGCGAAGTTCGAGCGGACGAAGCCGCACGTGAACGTGGGGACGATCGGTCACGTGGACCACGGGAAGACGACTCTGACGGCGGCGA
>JBDLIK010000233.1:0-5923 GCA_039714895.1 Myxococcota bacterium
CGCCCTGTTCCTGCTCCTGAAGCCGCACGGTGGCGGACTCGTCGGTGAGGAAGTCGAGGGTCGCCCGACCGCCAAAGTAGGTATGGGCCATGGCGCGGAGGGTGTTGGGCAAGGGCTCGAGCTCGAGCAGGATGACCTCCTGGCTCGACTCGACCCGCACGCTGGTCTGCATCCCCCGGTACCCGGACAGGGCGGCCCGGATCGTCACCGAATCCCGGGGACCCGCCTCGGAGCGTTTGGGAAGGATCACCGTGGCCGGAGCCTCGGTCTGCTCGTAGAGCTTCTGGAAGTTGGAGCGGACGTAGAAGAGATCGAGCGTGGCCCCCGGCGGGGTCGAGTCGATCTGGAGCTTGCGTTCGCCGTGGAAGTGCCTCGGCCGGATCCACGTGAAGAGGTTGCGGGCGCGCCAGCTAGCCCGGTCCTCGGGGACGAGGTAGACGACCTCCGCCTCGGAGGCAGCCCGGGCAGGAAGCGGCGCCAGCGCTGCGATGGTCATGGTGATGGCAACGAGCGTACGCACATTCCCTCCGAGCAGACCCCGGCGCAGGGTACCCGTGGCCCCTCCTGGGAGCCAGCGCGGCGACCCGCAGATCACTCGGCCGAGACGAGGGCCTCGTCGGCGGGCTCGAAGCGCGCCGCGAGGCTGGCGGCCCGAGGATTCTCCGACGAGCGGAGCGAGCTCGTCACCCGGAAGGCCAGGCCCGAGCGCTTCGCGAAACGCACCAGCTCGCCGAGCCAGGCGCTCCGCTCGGGGTCGGGAACCGCGCCGAGCTCGCGCAGGAATCCGGTCGGGTCGTACTGGGCGAGGGTCAACATCCCGCCGAGCCACGGACGACACGCGAGCCCCCAGTCAGTTGCTCCCGAGTCAGTTGCTCCCGAGTCAGCTGCTCCCGAGGTGCCCGCGGAGTGACACTCTCCGAGGTCGGGACGGGAAGGCAACCGGGCCGCGCCTGGTGCCGCGCGGCCCGCGCCCGGACCCCCGACCGCGTTCGCCGAGTAGCGGCCTGCACCGGCGAAGGCAGGACGCAGCGGAGCCGTCGGGGCGGGCCGCGTCCGGCGCGGTGGCGGCGCCGATGCGAGCTCGTCCAGCTCGGGGCGATCGAGGCGGGGTGGCTCGGACTGCAGGCCGAGCAGGACCCGCGTCTCCGAGGGGCCCACGCTGCGCACGGTCGCGATCACCAGGAGACCGAGCGCAGCCGCGGCAACCGGCGCAGGCAGCGGGAACCCACCGACACCGCGCAGCCAGGTGGCCAGCCGCCCGGGCGGGCGACGACCGTGGGCCTCCTCGATCCGCTGCATCACCAGCCGGTCCAGGTGCTCCGGAAGCTCCGGCTCGGGCATCCCGCGTAACAGGTCGATGGTGGCCCGCAGCTCGCGCAGGGTCCGCGTGCAGCTGGAACAGACTTCGAGGTGACGCTCTACCCTGCGGCGCTCCGCGACCCCGAGATCTCCTTCCAGGTAGGGTCCGAGCTGCCCCACGACGTGGCGATTCACCGTGCGGGCCCCTGTGCTCCGACGATGTCTCCCAGCTCGGCCCGCAGCGCGTGACGCGCGCGATGGATGCGGGATTTCACGGTGCCCTCGGGCACCGCCATCACCCGCGAAATCTCGGCGTACGGGAGCCCTTCGAGGTCGAAGAGCACGAGGGGTAGCCGGAGGCGCTCCGGGAGGGTGAGGAGCGCGGCGTGGACGCGGCGGCTCAGCTGGGCGCGGGAGAGGCTCTCTTCCGGGCTGCGCGGCAGCTCGGGAAGATGCTCGCCGGCCAGCTGGCAGACCGCGAGCTGACCCACCCGGTTCCGGTCCCTTCCCAGGCTGCGGCGTCGGTTCAGGGCGGCGTTGGCCGCCACCCGATAGACGAAGGTGGAGAAGCGGGACTGGCGACGAAACCGCCGGCCGTGACGGTGGAGGTTGAGGAAGGTCTCCTGGGAGACGTCCTGGGCTTCCTCGTGGTTGCCGAGCATCCGATAGAGCAGCCGATAGACGCGGCCCTGATGGCGCTTGACCAGCGTCTCGAAGGAGCCGGCATCCCCGGCCTGCCAGCGCTCCACCAGGTCCCGATCGGGGTCTACCGTCTCGTCGAAGCGCGCGGTCCGGCCGGAGGCCGCCGCCCGCCCGATGGGTTGCTGGTCGACGAGGTTCTGCGCCACGAAGCTCACATCCTGCTGGGACACGGCGGGGCACCTGGGGGTTCCGCGCCGCCCCTCGATAGTACGTTCCAATCCATGGTTCGGACGAAATCGCGCCCGGGGTCTTCAGTCTTCCGAGGCGAGAGAGTTCCCCCTGGGGGATTCCCCCGCCGGGCGCTCCCAGCTCCCGCTCTTGCCGCCGCTCTTGCGGACGAGACAGACCCCCTCGAGAGAGATTCCCCGATCCACCGCCTTGCACATGTCGTAGACCGTAAGGCCGGCGGCTGCGACCGCCACCAGGGCCTCCATCTCCACCCCGGTTCGGGCGGTCGCGCGAACGCGGGCCTCGATGCGGACACAGGAGGAGCCCTCGTCCGGCACCAGATCCACCTCGACCCAATCGAGAGGCAGCGGATGCGCGAGCGGGATCCAATCGGCGGTTCGCTTGGCGGCCTGGATGCCCGCCAGCCGCGCGGTCGCCAGCACGTCCCCCTTGGGGCTCCCCTCCCGGACCTGCGCCAGGGTGCCAGCGGAGACGCGGACGACGCCCCGGGCGACGCACTCGCGCAGGGTCGCGGCCTTGTCGGCGACGTCGACCATACGGGCGCGGCCCTGGTCGTCGACGTGGCTGAGCCGGCTCATGCGCTCGTGCTCCGGCTGGCGGTCGGAAGCGTGGTGAGCCACTCGTGAAGGTCCTCGAAGATCTGCTCGTGCTCGGGCTCGTTGAAGATCTCGTGGCGCAGCTGGGGATAGGTACGCAGCGCACTGCCCTCCGCGCGCAGACCTCGGTGGAAGGCTCGGCTGCCCTCCAAGGGACAGAGCGGGTCGGCCTCGCCGTGCAGCAGGAGGAGGGGAACTCGGACCCGCGTGGGCCAGCGGGCGGTGCGGGAGACCGCGCCCATCAGCTCCATGGCCAGCGAGGTCGTCATCTTCCTGTGGACCAGGGGATCCTCCAGGTAGCGGCGCACCACCTCGGGGTCCCGGGAGAGTCCCCCTGGATCGAGTCCTGCACCGAGGGCCAGCCGCGGAGCCACGTGACGCAGCAGCCGGGCGGCCCGCAGCCGCGCTTCGGACACCCCCTGCGAGCGCGCCAGCAGCGCGCCCGAGGTGACCGCAGCCTGCACCGGCGGGTTGCGCTCGCACAGCGCCGCAGCCACCACCAGGCCCCCCATGCTGTGGCCGACCAGGGTGAGGGGCAGGCCCGCATGCTCCTCGCGCAGGAGCCCGAGCATCGTGTCCAGATCGTCCAGGAACTCGTCGAAGCGGCTCACGTGACAGCGCACACCCTCCGAGCGCCCGTGGCCACGATGGTCGTAGGCATGCACCGCGCAATCACGCCCGGCGAACCACGAGCCCATTGGCTCGTAGCGGCCGCTGTGCTCCGCGTACCCGTGAACCAGAAGCAGGACCCGCTCGGGCTGAGCCGGTAGCCAGGCGCGCCGGAACAGCCGTTGGCCGTGGGCGCCCTGGAAGTGGGACTCCCTGCGTAGAACGTCGTCCCGACCCATGGGGGTGGATGCTAACGATCGGCGGCGGAGTTCACGAATGGAGCCCGCGGCGCACCCGGTCCCGGGCGGCCCGCACCCGGTCGAGATAGGCCACCCCCCGAATGTTCGAGCCCCAGAAGTAGGCGGAGATCCCGTTCTCTTCGCCGAGACGCGCGATGTTGCCGGCGAGGATGATGCAGCCCGCCTCGACGTTGGCCTCGATGGTGGCGAAGTTGCCGGCCATCCTCATTGGGGCTGCCATATACGGCATCACCTGCATGAGCCCCACGGCCCCCTTGGGGCTTCGCACCCAGGGCCGTGCGCTGCTCTCCACGAGCAGCACAGCGGTGACGAGCTCGGGGGCAAGCCCATACTTGGCGCTGTAGCGCACCACCGCGTTTCCGATCCGCTCGAGCTCGCGGGAGGACAACGTGGGGTTGACGCTCCCGACAATCCGCGAGACCTCGCCCGCCGAGACCACGCGCTCGGGGAGCTGTGCGGTCGCGATCGCCTCCTGTGCGGGCGGAGGAGAATCCGCCACCAGCAGGCACGCCACCACGGCGAGCATCGCGACTCGTCCCTTCTTCACACCCATCCCATTACAATCGACCGAACGCGAATGCAAGTAGAGAAGTTCCGGGCACTTGGGCGATTCCTGCGCAACTGACCCTCCGCGCCCCACCAAGGCGAAGCGATTTCACGCGCGGGGAATCTTCGAAGTTTTTGGGGGCCCCCGAGGGAACGGCGCAAGGCCAGGTTCCTCGAGGCGGCAGGAAGCAGGCTAGGGGATCGACCGGAACAGCGCCAACCTCCGCCGGCGCCGAAGGCCATGGCATCGTCTCTGTGTTTCGATTGACCCTCACTTTCCCGCTCTGTTAGCATCCGGCGACGGTGCCACCGACGCCAAACAGGGTTTGCTGCGCCGGGGATGCTCACGTGTGGTTCGGGCGTCTGCACCGTCGTCGCGAGGTGGGGCACCGGCGCGGAGTCCAGCTGGATGGGAGCGCCGTCCACGACCGGGGAGCGGATGCAGGCGATCGCAGGTCGGGCAGATCGGGACGGGACGATCCCGATCTTACGAGATCTGGTGGAGCGACACCGGGGAGTGGCGCTCGTCACGTCCGAGGGTCACCTGGCCTGGCTCAGCGAGCCGCTCGCGGCGTGGTTCGATCCGAACGTCGTTCGATGTTGGAACGACCTGTTCTCGTCCGAGCGTCGGGGCAGCGAGCTCTGGGACGAGCTGCTTTCCCACGGCCACTTCGACGAGCGCCAGGCGGAGCTCCTGACCGAGTCCGGAAGCCGCAGCGTACACCTCGACGCGGTGCGCCTCGCCGTCGGGGATGATGCGGGTCCCGTGGTCGCCGTGGTGCGCCAGCAGGATCTGACCCGAGAGCCGGAGTGCGCGCGGAGCCGACACTACCTGGCGGCCGTCCTCGAGGCAGCGCCGGAAGCGGCCCTGGTGCTGGATGCCGAGGGCCTCGTGATCTGCGCGAACCCGGCCGTCGAAGCACTCCTGGGCTACAGCCCGGATTCATTGGTGGAGCAGCCGATCTCCTCGATCGTGGAACGCAGCGAGGATGCGGATCGCGTCCTGGCGGGCCTGGTCTGCGGTGAGCGGGTCCGCATCGACGCCGTCGATCTGCAGGCCAGGGACGGCTCCGCCTTCCAGGCGAGCGTCGTGCTCCAGCGAGTGCACTCTCCGGAGGGGCTCGACGTGGGATCCGTTGCTCATCTGCGCCCGGCCGTGGCACCGGGGTCAGCGGCCTTCCTCGAGCGGAAGAACACAGAGCTCGAACACACACTCTCGGCGGTCTCTCACGACCTGCGCTCTCCCCTGGTGGCCCTGCTCGGCTTCACACGCCTCGTCCGAGAGGACTACGGGGAGATCGTGGGCGAGAAGGGTCGGCATTTCCTGCAGCGCATCGAGCAGGCGGCGCAGACCATGGAGACGTTGATCCACGATCTTCTCGAGCTCTCGCGCATCGACCCCTCGAAGGTCAACAAGTCGCTGGTGGATCCCCGCGAAGTGATCCGTCAGCTCCAGTCGGAGCTCAAGCCGAGGCTCGATGTCACCGGCACACGACTCGACGTTACGGAAGACATGCCCCTGCTCTCCTGCGATCGCACTCGCCTCTACCAGGTGCTCTCCAACCTCGTCGGGAACGCCATCGACCACATGGGCCCGGTGGACGAGCCCTGGATCCAGGTCGCCGTCGCGACGACCCAGACGGATCATCGCATCGTAGTGCGGGACAACGGCCGCGGGGTTTCCTCCGAACACCACGATCGCATCTTCGAGATCTTCCAGAG
>JBDLIK010000234.1:0-5891 GCA_039714895.1 Myxococcota bacterium
AGGGCTTCGGCCTGCTCGGGAGCGAGCTCCTGGGTGGCCGCGACGTCCACATTCAGGCTGCGGATCAGGTCGCAGAGGGCTTCGGGGTCCGCCCCTCCGTTGAGCAGGTTGGCAGACAGGATCCGGAGGCGGCTGCCCATCGCGCGTGGGATCTCCTCGGTGGCCTCATCCGCTCGGCGGGGGGAGCCCCAGCCGTCGGTCGAGGTCGTCGGTCAGGCGGTCGAGCTCCCGCTCGAGCCCCGCACGGAGGGCCTCCAGACCCTCTCCTCGGGTGCTCTTCGGCACGAACATCGGCTCACCGTAGGCCACCACCACCCGGGCGAAGGGGAGGGGCAGCAGGGCACGATCCCAGCTCGAGAAGCGCACGCAGGGGCGGGCCGACATGGCGATCGGCAGCAGGGGCCGCCCGCTGGAGCGCGCGAGGCCCAGAACGCCGGGCTTCACACGGCGCGCGGGACCCTTGGGGCCATCGGTCAGAATGCCCACCACCTTCCCCTGCCGCAGGTAGCGGAGGGTCCCCCGCAGGGCGGCCGATCCACCTCGCGAGCTCGAGCCCCGCGGCGGCGGGGCGAACCCCAGGCGGACGAGGGCGGAGGTGGTGAGATCCCCGTCGCGGCTGCGGCTCACCGGCACCGCCACCCCCCGGAACCGGTAGGTGCTCGCTGCCAGCAGCAGGTTGCGGTGCCACATGGCCCCCACGAAGGGCTCGCCGGTGGCGAACGGGTCGTTGCCCTCGAAGCGCACCCGCCAGCTGCGCCCGATCAGGCGCAGCGTCCAGGCGAGCACGAAGCTCGCGAGGGCAGCAAAGGCCGGATGTCGCTGCAGTCGGTGCCCGATCCTCAATCCACCCTCCCTGCGATCGCTCACGGGAACAGGGCGATCAGCACGACGCCCACCACCGTCGCCGCCGCGCCCAGGAGCCGCACCCGCCCGGGCCCTTCGTGGAGGAGGCGGACGCCGAACCCCATGGCGAACAGGACGCTGGTCTGTCGAACGGCGACCACGTAGCTCGCGGGCGCCGTGCGGTACGCCTCGAGGATGAGTCCGTAGCCCAGGAGTCCCACCGAGGCGGCCACCGCCACCTGCTTCCACTCGCGGCGGGCCGTGTGGACCAGTTCGTGACGGTCCAGGCCCGGGAGGGCCAAGGGCAGGAAGCAGAGCAGGCCTCCCGCCGAGAGCAGGAAGTAGAACGCGATGGGCACCGGGATTCCGCCCAACGCAATCTCGTCGAGACCCGCCATGGCGACCTTGTCGAACAGGGAGTACGCGACGGTGGAGAGCAGCGTGAGGTAGGCGAAGCCGATGCCCGGACCGAGCAGTGCGCGCCAGCTCACCTCCCCCCGCGTCGACACCAGCCACATGCCCACCACCACCGTGGCGATTCCGATCGCGCCCCCGAAGGAGACGGACTCCCCGAGCAGCGGCACGGCGACCAGCGGCAGCAGCGCCGGGGTGGAGCGGGCGATGGGATAGATCAGGGTCAGGTCGCCCCGCGCGAGGGCGCGACTCAACAGGAAGAAGTAGATGCCGTGGCTGACGGAGGTCCCCAGCAGTGCCAGCCACACCTCCCTCGGTACCGCCTGCAGGTCCAGGCAGGCGATCACCGCCAACCCGGGAACCAGCGTCAGCACCGCCTGCAGCAGATTGAAGGCCAGGGGATCCCGGCTGGCCTTGATCGACGTGCTCCACAGTGCGTGGAGGAAGGCGGACAGCAGCACGATGCCGAGCGCCGTCGCGGTCACGCTGCCACCGGTCCCGAAGGGGGTTGCACCCGCCCTCGGTAGCGCGCGCGCGGCTCCGAGCCCACATCCCTGGGATGCAGCCTCGGAATCGACCTGAGATCAGGGGGTTGGCGCTTCGTCACGGGCTCGGCCAGACCCCCGAACCCTACCTCGACGCCGGATCTGCCCCGCCTTTCCTATCTCTGGCAGATCGTCTACCTCTTCTTCCTGCAGCTCCCGATGATCGCGCTGGGAGCCCTTCTCACCCTGGCGGAATCCGTGATCTATCCCTTCTACGAAGCCGCACCCCGGGTCTTCCAGGCGCTGGCCGCCCCGGTGCAGAGATGAGCGGGGGCCGGGTCGCGACGCTCTCGAGCTACGCCGAGCTCACCAAGCCCCGCCTGCTGCCCCTGGTGGTGCTCTCCGGCCTGCCGCCGCTGCTGATGACGGCCGCCGCGCCCGGCCCAGCCGTCCTCGCCACCATCCTGGCGGGGATTCTGCTGTGCGCGGCCTCCGCCAACGTCCTCAACTGCTACGTGGAGCGGGAGCGGGACGCACTCATGGAGCGCACCCGCAGCCGTCCGCTGCCCGCCGCGCGGCTCACACCCCGGGCAGCGCTCGCATTCGGGCTCACCCTCGGGGTGGTGTCGACCGTCGTGCTGCTCGGGGTCGGTGGAGGCTTGTCGGCGGGGCTCGGGGTGGCCAGCATCCTCTTCTACGTCTTCGTCTACACGGTCTGGCTCAAGCCGCGCTCTGCCTGGAACGCCGTGATCGGCGGCGTGGCGGGAGCGGCCGCGCCGCTCATCGCCGATGCAGCCGTCCACGGGCAGGTCACCGCGGCGGGCTGGTGGCTGTTCGCGATCATCTTCTTCTGGCAGCCTCCCCACGTCTGGGCCATCGCCCTCTACCGCAAGCGCGACTACGAGAGCGCGGGCATCCCCATGCTCCCCAACGTGATCGGCGATCAGCCCACCCGGTGGCGCATGCTCGGGTACACCATCGGGCTGATCCCGGTCGCCGTGGCGCCGGCGGTCCTGGGGCTGCTGGGACCCCTCTATGCCGTCGCCGCCACCGGGCTCTGCGGCTGGTTCGTTCTCGAGGCGGTGCGCGTCGTGCGGGAGCGCACAGACGCCGCGGCCCGGCGCATGTTTCGCGTCTCCCTCGCCGTCCTCTTCGGCCTGTTCCTGGCGATGCTCGCCGACCTCGCGCTCTAATCTTCCCAGACCTTGTCGAGGCTGCGGAGGGCCCCGGGGTGGCTCCACCAGAGCAGGTAGAGGGCCATGGCCGCCGACGCCAGCAGGTTGGCGATCACCACCAGCCAGGTGCCGAGCACCCCGATCAAGTCCGGCGCACCCCCTGGCGCTCATGCCGCCCTCCTCCTGGGTCCCCATCCAGGCTACGCCCGGGGCGAGGGGACCGACAAGCCCCTCATCCGACGACGTTCACGAGGCGGCCGGCGACGACGATCACGCGCCGCGGCTCGCGATCCCCGAGATGGCGCTTCACGTTGGGGGCGTCCAGCGCGGCGGCTCGGATGGTCGCCTCGTCCGCTTCCCGGGGGACCGAGATCTGGTCCCGGCGCTTTCCGTTGACCTGCACCACGAGCTCCACCACGTCCTGCTCCAGCCAGCGCGCCTCGGCCTCGGGCCACGGCTCGTAGGCCAGGGTTTCCGGGTGACCCATGCGCTGCCAGAGCTCTTCCGCCAGATGCGGCGCGAAGGGGGCCAGCATGCACACGAAGGCCCGGGCGGCGGTCTGGGGCATCGCCGCCTGCTTCTCGATCTCTCGCGCGAAGACCATCAGCTTGGAGATGGCGGTGTTGAAGTGCAGGGCCTCGAGGTCACGGGTCACACCAAAGGTGGTGCGAGCCAGCAGGCGCTGCTGCTCCTCGCTGCCCGGGCCCTCGCCCAGGGGACGCGCGGGCTCCTCGGGATGCCCCTCGTCCAGCAGCAGCCGCCAGACTCGCTGAAGGAAGCGGTACACCCCGGCGATGCCGTCGGTGGACCAGGGAGCCCCCTTGTCGAAGGGGCCCATGAAGAGCTCGTAGAGCCGCATGGCGTCCGCGCCGTGGCTCTCGATCACCTCGTCGGGGTTGATGACGTTTCCGCGACTCTTGGCCATCCGCTCGATGACCTCTTCCAGGGGAAGGTCGTCGAGGGTGGGATGCAGCGGGGTTCCGTCTTCGGACCAACGGACCTCCTTCGAGTGCACCCAGCGCGCCTTCACCCGCTGCCCGGTCGCCGCGGCGACGGGATGCTCGCCTTCGAGCTGGATCGCCGAGCTCGGATAGCATCGCGGACTGACCTCGAGGTCGTCGGTGACGTTGTCGTCCCAGTAGCGGTAGCTGTAGCCGAGGATGAGTCCCTGGTTGAGCAGCTTGCGGAAGGGCTCCTTGGTGTGGACCAGGCCGAGGTCATAGAGCACCTTGTGCCAGAAGCGGGCGTAGAGCAGATGGAGCACGGCGTGCTCCGCTCCTCCCACGTAGAGGTCGACGGGCATCCAGTAGCGCTCGGCCTCCTGGGACCAGGGCTCTTCGTCGTTGGAAGGATCGCAGAAGCGCAGGTAGTACCAGCAGCTGCCCGCCCAATTGGGCATGGTGTTCGGGTCGCGGAGGGCGGGCGCTCCCGTCTCGGGATCGGTGGTCTCGATCCAGTCCGGGGCGCGCTCGAGCGGCGCCTGGAACTCTCCGCTCGGGTGGTAGTCATCGAGCTCCGGCAGCAGCACCGGCAGGTCCTCGTCGGCCACCAGGCGGGTGCTGCCGTCCTCGAGGTGCAGCAGCGGGAAGGGCTCCCCCCAGTAGCGCTGGCGGCTGAACAGCCAGTCGTGGAGCTTGTAGGAGACGGCGAGCTCGCCCCGGCCGTGCTCCTCGAGCCAGGAGATCATGCGCTCCTTGGCCTTCTCGGTGGGGAGCCCATCGAGGAAGTCGGAGTTCACGGCGACGCCTTCGCCCACGAAGGCCGCCTCGGCGAGGTCCCCGCCGGAGACGACCTCCACGATGGGGATCCCGAAGGTCCGGGCGAACTCGAAGTCCCGCTGGTCGTGACCTGGCACGGCCATGATCGCCCCGGTGCCATAGCTGGCGAGCACGTAGTCGGCGATCCAGATGGGAATCCGCTCCCCCGAGACGGGGTGCTCGGCCCAGGCGCCGGTGAAGGCCCCGGTTCGGGTCTGGGCTTCCGCCAGACGTGAGCGCTCGCTGCGGTGCCCGGTCTGCTCCACATAGCGCTCGACCGCAGGGCGAGCCTCGTCCGTGGTGAGCTTCTCCACCAGCGGGTGTTCGGGAGCGAGCACCATGTAGGTCGCTCCGAAGAGCGTATCCGGTCGCGTGGTGAAGACCTCGAGCTCCTGGGCCGGATGATCGAACAGAGCGAAGCGGATCCGGGCCCCCTCGGAGCGGCCGATCCAATCGCGCTGCATGCGCTTGATGCTCTCGGGCCAGTCGACTTCCTCGAGGTCCTCGAGCAGACGGTCCGCATAGGCCGTGATGCGCAGCATCCACTGGCGCATGGGCATGCGCACCACCGGATGACCGCCGCGCTCGCTCTTGCCGTCGATCACCTCCTCGTTCGCGAGGACGGTGCCGAGCGCCGGGCACCAGTTGACCGGAACCTCGGCGCGGTAGGCGAGCCCCCGCTCGTAGAGCCGGGCGAAGATCCATTGGGTCCAGCGCACGTAGCGGGGGTCGGTGGTGTCGAGCTCCCGGGACCAGTCGTAGGACAGGCCCAGCGCACGGAGCTGCCGGCGATAGGTTTCCACGTTCCTTCGGGTGGTCTCGCGTGGATGGGTGCCGGTCGCGATGGCGTGCTGCTCTGCGGGCAGCCCGAAGGCGTCCCAGCCCATGGGGTGCAACACGTTCATGCCGCACATGCGCTTGTAGCGGGCCAGGACGTCGGTGCTGATGTAGCCCTTGGGGTGGCCGACGTGGAGTCCTTCGCCCGAGGGGTAGGGGAACATGTCCAGCAGGTAGTACTTGGGCTTGCTTGGATCGAGCTCGGCACGGAAGGTGCCGTGCGTGAGCCAGTAGGCCTGCCAGCCGGGCTCGATCGCCTTGGGGTCGTAGGGCATGGCCGGAAAGTGCCGATCCGCTGCCGAGGCGTCAACTCGTGTGCACACCCGAGTGGAGTGGTGGCTACAATCGGATGGTGAGCGAGAGACCGCCGCCGGAGGAGG
>JBDLIK010000235.1:0-5876 GCA_039714895.1 Myxococcota bacterium
GCTGCGGATGGCTGCGGTGGCCACGATCTTGTTCCGATCCCGCACGAGGAGCGCTCGAGCTTCCTTGTTCCCCATCCGGGCCAGCTTGATCTTCTGGAGGACCGAGAGGCCCTGGACCAGGGCATAGAGGTTGGTGCTGGGGTCGTCCGGGTCCGTCTCGGCTTCGGGGTCGTCGCCGACGAGATCGTCGGCCAGACCCGCCGGGTCGTCGGCGAGGAGGGCGCGAAGGGCCTGCTCGGCCTCGGCGTCCGAGAGAGGAGCGCGGGCGGGCAGGGCGTCCCTGCACGGCTCGTCGGCCGTCTCGGCCTCGGGGCGCTCGAGTCCCAGGAAGCTCAGGATGCGGTCGATGGTCGCTCGACCGGTGAGCGGGTTCGCACCGAGGGCATCCACGATGGCGGGTTCGCGGAGCATCCTCTCTTGATTGTTGGCGATCACCTCCACCACCCTGCGATGGGGCAGAGCGGCCAGGAAGGCGATGGTGCGGTCGTCGGCCCGGGGATTGAGGGCGAGGGTCTCGCAGAGCTCCGGGCTGTCCTTCACCGTGTGTCCGAGGTAGCCGAGCAGCGCCGGGTGGGCGGCACCCGCGAGCACGGTCTTGCGCATGCTCTCGGGCAGACTCGCGAGGCTCTCGGTGGCGCGCGTCTTGACCTCCTCGTCCGGATCGTGGACGAGGACGAAGAGCACCGTGGCGAGCTCCACCGGCGGCAGGGGCAGGGCGCCACGGGCTGCCATGCGCCGCACCTCGACGGGCGCATCCCGGCGCGCGTAGCGCTCGGCCTGGGGCGAGAGCGTGAGTTGGATCTTCGCGTTCTGGGTCACGCACATCCTCCGGTGGGTTCGGGTCGAGCCCCCCGGCCCGCCCCGCTCCCAGAATCGGTCGTGCGCGAACGCCCGCGGGTGGGATCAGCCCTCCGACCCCGTCTCGGCCTTGGCTTCGGCGATGACCTTCTCACGGACGTGGAGGGGGACCTCGTCGTAGTGGGAGAATCCCATCTGGAAGGCTCCCTTCCCCCCCGTGATGCTGGTCAAGGCGCTCGCGTACTCCAGCATTTCGGCCATGGGGACCTGCGCCTTGATGACCTGGGTGGTGCCGCGAGCCTCGCTCGTCTGAACGCGGCCCCGGCGGCTGGAGACGTCCCCCATGATGTCCCCCACGTTGTCGTCGGGGACGGAGATCTCCACGTCCATCACCGGCTCCAGCAGCGTCGGTCGGGCCTTTTCCACCCCAGATTTGAATCCGAACGATCCGGCCAGCTTGAACGCCATTTCGTTCGAGTCCACGGAGTGGTGCTTGCCGTCGATGCAGCGCACCCGCACGTCGACGACGGGATAGCCCGCCAGAGGTCCCGCCGCCGAGGCCTCCCGGACGCCCTTCTCGACCGCCGGGATCAGGTTGCGGGGGATCGCGCCGCCCACGATCTCGTCTGAGAAGACGACGCCTTCCCCGCGGGGGAGCGGCTCCAACGTGAGATAGCAGACCCCGAACATCCCCTTGCCTCCGGTCTGCTTCTTGAGCTTCCCCTCCACGTGCTCGGCGCGCGCGGTGATGGTCTCGCGGTAGGGGACCTTGGGGGTCTTGAGATCGACGTCCACGTCGAACATGCGCTTGAGGCGCTGCACGGTGTGGCGGATGTGGAGCTCCCCCATGCCGGTGAGCAGGAACTCGCCGGTGGCCGGGTCCCGGCCCACCTGGAGCGTGGGGTCCTCCTCCACCAGCCGGCCGAGGGACGAGAACACCTTGTCCTCGTCGCCCTTGGAGCGCGCCTGGATCGCATAGGAGAGCACGCCGTGGGGGATGGCGAGCTCGGGAAGCCGGCTGCCTCCTTTCTCGTTGGCCAGGACGTTGCCGGTGTGGGTGTGCTTCAGCTTGGCGACCGCCACCACGTCCCCGGGTCCCGCTTCGGGCACCTCCACGTGCTCGGTGCCCCGCAGCAGGAAGATCTTGCCCAGGCGCTCGCGGGTCTCGGTGGTGGCATTGCGCACGGGCTGGTCCGTGTGGGCGGTGCCCGAGACCACGCGGAACACCGAGAGCTTCCCCGCGTAGCGATCGAGGATCGTCTTGAAGACCAGCGCGGAGAAGGGCGCCTCGGGGGTGGGCGCGAGTTGCACCTCGGCGTCGCCGTCCACCTCGGTTCCGGTCCACTCCCCCCGGTCCGCCGGGGAGGGGAGCAGCTCGGCGACAGCGCGCAGGACCAGACCGGTCCCGATCTCCCGGGTGGCGGATCCGGCGAGCACGGGCAGCAGCTTGCCGGCATGGACCCCAGCGACGAGCCCGCCCACGACTTCCTCTTCCGAGAGCTCGCCTTCCTCGAGATACTTCTCGAGGAGCTCGTCGTCGCACTCCGCCACGGCCTCCACCAGCCGCTCGCGGGCCGTGCTCGCGGCGTCGGAGAGTGCGTCGGGGATGGGCCCCTCCTTGCCGGCGCAGAAGGCCTTCATGTGCAGCAGGTCGATCACTCCGGAGAGCTCCTCGCCGGAGCCGATGGGCAGCGCCAGCACGGCCGGCTTCGCGCCCATCTTCGCCAGGGACTCCACGGTGGCGTCGAGGTCCGCGCGCTCCCGGTCGAGGCCGTTGACGAAGGCCAGCAGCGCGGCCCCGGCTCGCGCCCCGGTGCGCCACATGGTCTCGGTGCCCACCTTCACGCCGTCCACCGCCGAGACCACCAGGATGGCTCCGTCGAGGGCGGCCATGGCGACCTGGCCGTCGGCGAGGAAGTTCGGGTCGCCCGGCGTGTCGACGAGGGTGCAGTGCCTGCCTTCCCAGTCGAAGGCGTAGACCGCGCAGCCGAAGGTGGCCTTGCGCTCCTTCTCCTCGGCCTGGGTCAGGAGCTGGGACGAGCCGTCGTCCACCCGGCCGAGCTCGGGGGTCGCTCCCGCAGCGTGGAGGAGGGCCTCGCCCAGGGAGGTCTTCCCCTCCTGGGAGTGACCCACGATGGCGAAGCTCCTCGTGTCCCCGACCGCCACGTTCTTCATGAATCCCTCTCCTTGCGCGTGCCGTCGCGCGCCGGTTGGTTCTTCTCGAAGAGGATGCGCAGGCCCTCCAGGGTGAGGAAGGGCTCCACCCGCTCGATGCAACGGCTCTCGCTCGCGATGCGCTGAGCCAGACCTCCGGTGGCCACGACCCGGGCCTCGGCTCCGAGCTCGCCGCGAATCCGGTCGACCATCGAGTCCACCATGCCGGCGTATCCGAAGAGCAGACCGGATTGGAGCGCGGCCGTCGTGGTCTTTCCGATCACGCTCCGAGGACGCGCCACCTCCACCCGGTGAAGCATGGAGGTTCGCTCGAACAGTGCCTCCATGGCGATGTGGATCCCCGGGAAGATCGCCCCCCCCCCCTACCCTCCCCGCCCGGACACGCAGTCGAAGGTGGTGGCCGTGCCGAAATCGACCGCCACCACGGGTGCACCCACCAGCTCCACCGCCGCCACGGAGTTGACGATGCGGTCGGCGCCCACCTCCCGCGGGTTCTCGTAGCGAACCGGCATTCCGGTTCGCGTGCCCGGGCCCACCACCAACGGGGCGGCCCCGAAGAGCTTGAGGCAGACCCGCTCCCAGATCGGCTGGAGCGGCGGGACGACACTGGAGACGATGGTGTCGGTCACGTCCCGCGTCTCCACTGCCTCGGCGGGCTCGAAGAGTGCGCGCAGGGTCACCGCGACCTCGTCGGAGGTCTGCTCACGATGGGTGGCCATGCGCCAGTGGTGCAGCAGCCGAGGCCGCCCCCCGCGCGAGTCGAAGACTCCCAGGGAGACGTTGGTGTTGCCCACGTCGATGGCCAGCAGGACCGCTTCGGTCACGGCGGGGCTCCCGCCGGGGACAGGGTCACGTCGCCGGCAACCACTCGGCGCTCGCGCCCGTCATCGGCACGCACCCGAAGCGCTCCGTCCGGGTCGATGCCGAGCGCGACGCCTTGGATCGTGGCGCCCCCGCCGGCTTCGGATACGTCGACCCGCCGTCCGGGCATCTGGAAACGTGCCTCGAAGCGAGGGCGGAGCGACTCGAAGCCCGCGGTGGCGAAGCGATCCATCACCTCTTCCAGGGTACCGTAGAGCAGCCGGGCGAACGCCACCCGGTCGACGCTACGGCCGCTCACAGCGCGCAGGCTCGTCGCCGTCTCGCGCAGCTCGCTGGGGAAGTCCTCCCGCTCGACGTTCAGATTCACCCCGATGCCCAGGACCAGAAAGCCCACCCGCGCGGCCTCCGCGTGGAGCTCCATCAGGATCCCGGCGGCTTTGCGACCGTCGATCTGCACGTCGTTGGGCCACTTGATGTCCACGGCCTCGGCATCGCCCAGGGTGGCCGCCACGGATTCGGCCACCGCCACCGCGGCAGCCAGGATCACCGTGGGTGCCGACGCCAGGCTCACATCGGGGCGGAGCACCACCGAGGTGTAGAGGTTGAGGTGGGGCGGAGAGAAGAAGCTCCGTCCGAGGCGCCCCCGACCCGCCGTCTGTCCCTCGGCCACCACGGTCGTGCCGTGGGGTGCGCCGGCGCTCGCGAGCTCGAAGGCGACGCGATTCGTCGAGTCCGTGGTCTCGAGGTGGTGGTACGGATGAGCCATCCAACGGGTCTCGAGTCCGCGCAGCACCTCCTCGGGATAGAGGCGATCGGGACTCCCACACAGGCGATAGCCGCCTCCGGCTTCGCCCTCGATGCGGTAGCCCCGGGTGCGCAACGCCTGCACGTGCTTCCAGACCTGGGCCCGGGATACGCCCAGCCGGCCCGAAAGCAGCTCCCCCGAGAGCCATCCATCGCCGGCCTCCCGGAGCGCCTCGAGCACGCGGGCCGGCGCCGGGCTCAAGGCCGAGCCCCGCCTTCGCGCACCTCCAGAGCGAGGTCCGCCCCGGGTGCCGAATGGGTGAGGGCCCCCACCGAGATGCGGTGGACGCCGGTCTCGGCCACGGCGCGGACGCTCTCCAGGTCGATCCCGCCCGAGGCCTCGAGCACGGCCCGATCGCGAAAGCGGGCCACCAGCCCGCGCAGCTCGTCGACGCTGCGGTTGTCGAAGAGCAGCAGGTCCGCGCCGGCGGCCAGGGCTTCCTCGGCCTGGGCCTCGGATTCCACCTCCACCTGCACCCGGAGGTGCGCGGGCGCATGGGCGCGCACGCTCTTCACTGCCGCGGCCACCCCCCCTGCGCCCACCACGTGGTTGTCCTTCACGAGCACCCCGTCGTGCAGGCCCATGCGGTGGTTGTGTCCGCCGCCGACGGCCACGGCGTATTTGTCGAGCACACGCCATCCCGGCACGGTCTTGCGCGTGTCCAGGATGCGCGCCCCCGTGCCCGCCACGGCCTCCACATAGCGGCGGGTGAGGGTCGCGATGCCGCACAGCCGGGAGAGGAAGTTGAGGGCCGTGCGCTCGGCCGCAAGGATCCCGAGGAGGGGGCCGCTCACCTCAGCGAGGACGCATCCCGCCGGCAGCAGCTCGCCTTCGGCCCGCAGAGGCGTGAAGGAGAGACGAGGGTCGAGGGTGTCGAAGACCCGGGCGGCCACGGGGAGCCCGCAAACGACCAGCGGCTGGCGCGACTCGATCGCCGCCTCGCCCGGGTGATCGGGCGGGAAGACCTGCGGGCTCGTCGCGTCTCCGGGTCCCAGATCCTCGCGCAGGGCCCGGTCGACGAGATCCCGCCAGGCGGAGAGGGGAGGCAGCACCACCATGACGGAGGAGCGAGTCTACCGGCTGCGGGCTTCGCCCGCAGCCATCGGCGGTGCTCCCTGCGTCTGCCGAGGTGTGCGCCGTTCCGCTCGTCCGGAAGCCCGCCGCTGCGCGGCTATTCTTCTTCTTCCTTGAGCCGGCGGATCTCTTCGCGGATGAGGCGCTCGGCCATCTCCGGGATGACCTCCCAGGCGACCGACTCCACCTTCGCCACGGTCTG
>JBDLIK010000236.1:0-5876 GCA_039714895.1 Myxococcota bacterium
GCCCGGAAGACACCGAGCTGCACATCGTCGTCCGCGAGCAGCTCGAGACCTTCCTGGCCCGGGCTCGAGAAGGCGATCGCCCGATGCCCCGCTTCGTCGAGCGGGAATTTCGCGCATACCTCGAATGCGGGATCCTCGCTCATGGGTCGGTCGTCACAGACTACGTATCACCTTCGCGATACGCCGGAACGCGTCACCGTCATTCGTCGACATCACCCGCTCGAAGGTCAGTGCCTGGAAGTGACGTTGCCAGGCAAGTCTTACCTGATCGTTCGCCTGCCTGACACCTCGACCTTGAGGATCGAGCGGGCGTGGACCAATGCGGACGGGCCCCCCATCCGGACCGCGCAGGGCGTGGACACTCCGCTCACGGCGGCCGCGCTCCGCGAACTCGTTGCCGTCGTGGACGCGCTGAAGCGCCGTTCTTGACCGGCTGGTTCTTTTGAGTCCGGGCATGAACTCTATTCGCCTTCACCAACGGAGGTGTTCATGTCCAAGCAAAGGTTCCTTCCGCTCTGCGGTCATGAGGAGCTCGAAGCCCTGTGGGAGCGCATTCCCGATTCCAGCCGCAGTGCCCTCGTCACCCTTCTCGCGCAGCTCATCGAGCAAGCCGTCCCTGCGACGGATTCCCCTCGTTCCTTGGAGGTACGTTGTGAGTCAGACCCACGTTGATCGATCGAAGAAGATCCGCCCCGCGCATCTCGATCGCGCGGCCTATGTCTATGTCCGGCAATCCTCTCTCAGGCAAGTGGAACAACATCGCGAGGGCGGTCGGCGCCAGTATCAGCTCGTCGACTGGGCCCAAGAGGTCGGCTGGCCGAAGGAACGCATCATCGTTGTCGATGAGGATCAGGGCAAGACCGGCAGTCGTCCGCAGAATCGCTCTGGATTCGGACGCCTCGTGGCGGCCGTAGGCCGAGGGGATGTGGGCATCGTGATCGCCCTCGAGGTCTCGCGACTGGCGCGCAACAGCCCCGATTGGCACCACCTGGTCTACCTATGCCGTTGGACCGACACGCTGATCGCAGACGAGCATGCGATCTACGACCCCGCGGACGGATCCGACCGCATGGTTCTCGGCCTTCGCGGCCAGATGAGTGAGCTCGAGCTCGACAACGCCATCCACCGGATGGTGGAAGCCCGGTGGAGCAAGGCGCGCCGTGGCGAGCTGATGACGATTCCGCCTGCCGGGTACGAGATTGACGATCTCCGTCAGCTCGTGATGAGCAGCGACGAGGCGGTGGTTCATGCCATTCGCACGGTCTTCGATCGATTCGAACAGCTTGGCAGTGCTCGCCAGGCCTTCCTGTGGTGGCGGGCGCAGGAGCTGCAGTTCCCGGTCCGGCGGGCCGCCTTACGCTCGCACCCCATCGCCTGGGTGGACCCCAGCTACCGCATCATCCTCAACACCTTGCGAAACCCCATCTACGCCGGGGCATACGTCTTCGGAAGAACTCAGACGATTCGGGAGCTCGACCCGGAGGATCCGCAGCGCCTGAGGGTTCGCCGAAGCCGCCGGGAGGACTGGCCCGTCTTGATCCGAGACCACCATCCCGCATACCTTTCCTTCGAGAAGTACCTCGAGAACCAGGGGCGTTTACGGGGCAACAGAACCATGACGCAAGAACAAGAGAACCCGTCCCAGGGTCCGGCCCGCGAGGGCGCGGCGCTCTTGCAGGGGCTGGTGCGCTGTGGGCATTGCAGTCGCCGGATGGGAGTCAGCTACGGGGGGCATCGTTCGGAGAAGGGCAAGCAGGGGCGGACGCTGCAGTACCGTTGCGCCCAGGCGCGCCCGCTGATCGGTGGGAAGGGTTGTCAGATCGTCGGGGGCCGACGCATCGATGAGAGCGTGGTGGAGGCCTTCTTGGAGGTGATCGCCCCCGCTGGAGTCGAGGCCGCGCAAGAAGCGGAGGTGCTCGCACGCGAGCACCATGCCGAGATCGAGCGCTACTGGAAGCTCCAGATCGAGAAGGAGGAGTATGAGGCACACCGAGCCGAGCGTCAGTTCAACGCCGTCGAGCCGGAGAACCGGGTGGTTGCCCGGGAGCTCGAGCGCCGCTGGAACGCGCGCCTGGTCGAGCTGGACGCACTGCGGAGCAAGGCGCGCGACGCCCTGAAGCCACCGCGTTTGCTGAGCCCCGCAGAGCTCGAAAAGGCTCACGCCCTGGGAGCGGACCTGGAGGTGCTGTGGAAGGCCGAGACGACGACCCATCGCGACCGCAAGCGGCTCTTGCGGTGCGTCATCGCGGAGGTGCAGCTGCGCACCGAGGCAGACCACTACCGAGTGCGCATCGTCTGGAAGGGCGAGGCCGCGACCGAGCGGGAGGTGCTTCGTCGGAAGGTCGGGGAAACCGGTCGCGCCACGGCAGAAGAGATCGTGGAGCTCGTGCGGAGGCTCGCGGTGGAATTCGATGACACGCAGATCGCACGGATTCTGAATCGACAGGGTATGCGCACAGGTCTGGACAATGCTTTCAACAAGCAGCGTGTGATCTCGCTGCGAGGTCATCATCGGATTCCCGCTTGCGCGAAGAAGCGACCGCGCGATCCGAGAGAAGGACCGTTCACCGCCGACGAGGCTGCGGCGGAGCTCGGGGTAAGCATGACCACGGTTCACCGCTGGCTTCGAGAAGGCTTGTTGGCAGGCACGCAGCTCACCCGATGCGCGCCATGGAAGATCGTGCTCACGGAAGATGTCCGGCAACGCCTTGCCGCCGGCGAGGCACCTCCGGATTGGGTCGGTCTCACTGAGGCCAGCCGCCGCCTGGGTCTCTCCAAGCAGCGCGTTGCCCATTTGGTCAAGACCGGGAAGTTGCCCGCGATGCGCACCACGGTGGGAAAGCGTCAATGCTGGAGAATCGATGTGCGCTCAGCGACTTGCGGGCGCCAAGCGGATCTCCTTGACCCAATGACCAACGAGCATTTCCGGGAGGCGTAGTATGAACCAGCACACGGTTTTCTGAGGCTCCACTGCGACGCCTGCGGCCACGATCGCCTCCTCCCCTTCTCTTGTAAGCGGCGTGGCTTCTGCCCGTCGTGCGGCGGCCGGCGCATGGCCGCGAGGTCGCGAAGCGACCGAAGCGCTTGCGAAGCTTCGCTTCGCCGCGACACCGCGGCGCACCTGGTCGACTGCGTCCTTCCGGAAGTACCCGTCCGCCAATGGGTCCTCACGTTGCCCTACCCGCTTCGCTACCGGTGCGCCTACAACGCGGTGCTCACCAGCCAAGTCCTCCGTGCCTTTCTCCGTGGTCTCTTCTCTGCGCTCCGCCGGCGCGCGAAGGCCCAGTGGGGCAGGCCGGGAGGTCAGTGCGGAGCCGTCACCTTCATTCAGCGCTTCGGCTCAGCCCTGAACTTGAACCTCCACTTCCATACCTTGGCGCTCGACGGTGTCTATCCCCGAGACGACGGCACGGCGACGCGTTTTCGTCCCCTGCCTCCGCCGAGCGCGGACGAGGTCTCGCGCGTGCTGGCCGGGACGGCGCGCCGCATCGCGAGACTGCTTGCGTCGCGCGCCGAGGGCGATGACGACACCCTCGCCCGAGACGAGCCTCTCCTCGCCACGCTCGCCGCCGCCTCGCTGCGCACCCGCATCGCGATGGGCCCCGACGCGGGTCAACGATGGCGACGCCTGGGCGACCGCGTCGAGCCCCAGGACTCGGACCCCGACGCCTCGCCCCGCGTCCCGCAGCACGACGGCATGAGTCTCCATGCCGACGTCGCCGTCCCAGCACGCGACCGGCGTCGGCTCGAGAGGCTCTGCCGCTACGTCGCCCGCCCTCCCCTCGCGCACGATCGCCTGGAGGCGAGGACCGACGGACGGCTCGCCCTGCGTCTCAAGACTCGCTGGCGCGACGGGACGACGCACATCCTGATGGAGCACCACGAGCTGCTGGAGCGGCTGGTCCCCCTTATCCCCCCGCCCCGGGCCCACCAGGTTCGCTACCACGGCGTGCTGGCGCCCTGCGCCAGCTCCCGCGATCGGATCGTGCCCGGACCGCGGCCGCCATCGGCACGGGTGGGACCCGAGGCGGAGGGGCCGATCCTCGAGGCGAACCAGGGGCGGGCCGGATTGCGGCCATGGGTCCCGAAGGCGCGCTGCCGCGCCGACGAGCGCGCGCCCACCGACCCAGTCCCGGCGGCCCATGCCAACCGCCCTACCGATCTCCCTGCAGGCGCTCCAGGGGTCGGCCGCGATCCGCCTCAGACCGATCGACGCAACTCTCATCGGAACGCCGGATCGAAACGCGCCAGGCCAGGGCGACTCCCGTGGGCCGAGCTTCTCCAGCATGTCTTCGAGGTGGATGCGCTTCGCTGCCCCCGCTGTGGGGCACGGATGCGTCTGATCGCGGTCATCGAAGACCCCGAGGTGGCCCGCAAGATCCTCGAGTGCCTCGATCTACCGGCTCGAGCGCCGCCGCCCGAAGCTGTCCCGGGCGAGTCGATCGGCCATGACCACGACTCCTGGGATGAGGGCCCTCCGTGGGACTTCGACCAATCGCGACCCGAGAGCTACGGCTCGAAATAGACCCCAACCCCACCGGGGCGCCCGGCAGGCCGCCGCGCCGCAACCCCGATCTCCGTCCCCTTGCGCCGCCCCTGGCCGCAGCGGCGCGCTCCCCTACATCGACGCCAACGAGCCAGCCGCCCCGTGCGCCGCAGACCCGCTGAAATCGCACCGATACGGGGCTTCATCCCCTCGCTCGGTGTGAATTGACAGAGCGTCTACTTATCGGACACAGCGGAAACGCAACCTGTTCTTCCTATGCCCTCCCGTGGGAGACGACCGCCCGCTACGTGATCCGGGATCGCGATCGGATCTACGGGACGGACTTCAGCCGAAGAGTTGAGGGACTCGGCCTCCACGAGGTCCCCACTGCCCCGCGATCCCCGTGGCAAAACGCCTATGCAGAGCGGTTCATTGGATCGCTGCGTCGAGAGTGCCTAGACCACATAATCGTTCTCAACGAATGGCATCTCGGCCGATTCCTTTCGGGCTTCACGCGCTACTACAACCGCTCGCGGACGCATCTGTCCCTCGACAAGGACGCGCCGGAACGACGGGCGATCCATAGCCGAGGTATCGGTGACGTCATCGCGTTTCCCGAGATTGGGGGTCTACACCATCGATATGAGCGTTGCGGGTTCCGGAAATTCTCGCCGGACCGATTCCGGAAATTCCTGCCGGTCTGAGGCCGGGCCAAAGGGCCGGTCGAAGACCAAGACTCCCGCTGGGGGCGCACGCAAGCGTCGCAGGCGGGGGGAGGGATGTACGGAATGATGAAGCCCCACGAGATCCAGGTGCTACTCAGGGCGGGGCTTCCCCAGGCAGAAGTGGCCAGGATTGCCGGGGTTTCGGAGCGAACGGTTCGGTCGATCCAAGACGAGCCGACCGTGACGGAGGTGGAGGACGGGGCCGAGCGCGAGCGACGGCGGATCGGTCGGCCCTCCAAGGCCGAGCCTTTCCGGAAGCTCGTCGTGGATCTGCTCGGCGAGGAGCCGGAGCTGATGTCGCTCGAGATCCTGCGCCGGGCGCGGCTTTCGGGTTACACGGGCGGCAAGACCGCGCTCTACGACCTGGTGGCCGCCGTCCGCCCGACGTTCGTGCGACCGATGGTTCGCTTCGAGGGCCTGCCCGGGGAGTTCACGCAGCACGACTTTGGACACGTCGACGTGCGGTTCCTCGACGGGGCCAAGCGCCGGGTGCACTTCTTTGCCTCTCGGCTGAAGTACTCGCGCTTCGTGCAGGTGACGCTCGTCGAGGACGAGCGGGTGGAGTCGCTGGTGCGGACGCTCGTGGCGCACTTCGAGGCGATGGGCGGGGTGCCGCTGCTCGCGGTGTTCGACCGACCCAAGACGGTGGCGCTCGAGTGGAACAA
>JBDLIK010000237.1:0-5840 GCA_039714895.1 Myxococcota bacterium
CGCTCCCGGCTACTACTCGGTCCTCTTCGAGGACCCGGACGGCATCCGCATCGAGGTCAACCACGTCCCCGGCCGAGGTCACCTCGACGCGGGAGGACGGCTCGGTCCGGGCGGGGAGGGCGCGGCTTCCGACTACTCGCGCGGCGGCCTCACCGGCTGACCCTTCCAGGCCTGGAGCAGCGCCTCGCTGCTGGTGAGCGTGGCGATGGCGCCCAGGGTGTTCTGGAAGACGGCTTCGACGTAGTCGGCCGGGAAGCCGGCCACCGCGTCGCGCGGGATCACCATCTGGTAGCCGGCGTTCACGGCGTCGAAGGCCAGGTTCTGGATCGCGACGTTCACCGAGACGCCGGTCCCGACGAGGGTGCTCACGCCGAGGTTGCGGAGCACGAAGTCGAGCTCGGTGCCCTGGAAGGGCGAGAGTCCGTGGAGGCGAGACAACACCAGGTCGCTTTCCGCGACGGAGATCTCGGGCACGATCTCGGCTGCGGGGCTGCCCGGGATCAGCTTCACCGGAGCCTTGGCCATGTACTGGAAGAGCCGGGCGTTGCGGTTGGCGCCGAGCCCGTCCTCCCGCCGCAGGGCCATGCAGTGGATCACCGGGGCTCCGGCCCGGCGCGCGGCCTCCACCAGCAACGCGATCTGGGGGATCGCTCGCTTCGCAGCCTCGGCCAGATTCGGGAGCGCCGAGAGGTCCCCGGCCACGCCGCGTTGGCACTCCTGGGTCACCAATGCGGTGTGCGACGGATCGACGAGCTCGCGGAGATCGAGGGCCACGTCCCCATGGTATCGTCCCGCCCCATGAGCTGGAAGCCCGAGGTGGACGAGATCGCGCGCCGGCGGGCGAAGGCCGGGGAGCACGGTGGTGCCGAGGCCATCGCCCGGGAGCATGCCGCGGGACGCCTCGCGGTGCGCGAGCGCATCGCTCTTCTGGTGGACGAGGGCAGCTTCGACGAGATCGGGAGCCTCGCGGGTCACTCGGAACCTGGCGCGCCCGCGCGCGGGTTCACGCCGGCGAACGTGGCGCTGGGAACCGGGCGGATCGACGGGCGTCCCTGCGTGGTGGCCGGCGACGACTTCACGATCCGGGGCGCCGCCTACTCGGCGGTGGGGCTGCGCAAGGGGCTCCACGCCGACGACCTCGCCGTGCGCCGACGCGTGCCCCTGGTGCGTCTCCTCCACGGCGGGGGTGCCTCGATCCGGGGAACCGGGGGGGAGCGTGGGCGCTCCGGCTACGACTTCACCTCCGCCTCCCCGCTGAACCTGCTGTGCATGGAGGCGCTCTCCACCGTGCCCGTGGTGTGCGCAGCCCTCGGACCCGTCGCGGGATTCCCCGCCGCGCGGCTGGTGGCGTCCCACTTCTCCATCATGACCCGCGAGGGCGCCGTGGTGCTGACCGGGGGTCCGGCGCTGGTGGAGCGGGCCCTCGGGCAGCGCCTTTCCAAGGAGGACCTCGGGGGCGCCTCGGTACACCTGCGCAGTGGCGTGGTGGACAACGTCGCCGAGGACGAGGCCGACGTTTTCCGCCAGATCCGGGCCTTCCTCAGCTACCTCCCTGCGAACGTCCTGGAGGATGCGCCGGTGGTCGAGTGCGACGATCCTCCGTCGCGGCGGGAGGACGAGCTCCTCAGCATCGTGCCGAGGGAACGGCGGCGCGCCTACAAGATGCGCCGGGTGATCGAAGGGGTGGTGGACCGGGCCTCCTTCTTCGAGTTGACGCCGCTCTACGGCCGTTCCCAGATCACCGGCCTGGCGCGGCTGGCCGGACACCCGGTGGGGGTGCTCGCCAACGACTGTCATCACGACGGCGGCGCCATGACCGCCGCGGGCGCCCGCAAGGTCCGCCGCTTCGTCGAGCTCTGTGACAGCTTCGGACTTCCCATCCTGAGCCTGGTGGACGAGCCGGGCTTCATGATCGGCCCCGAGGCCGAACGCGCTGCCACCATCCGCTTCGGCATGGAGGCGATGTTCGCAGTGCTGCAGACACGGGTGCCCTGGCTGGCGCTGATCGTCCGCAAGGCCTTCGGAGTGGCCGCGGGGATCCACCTGGGCCGCGAGCCCCAGGTGCTGGCCTGGCCGTCGGCCCAGAGCGGAGCGATGCCCGTGGAGGGGGGGGTGGCGTTGGCCTTCCGTCGCGAGATCGAGGCGGCCAGCGACCCCGAGGCCCGGCGACGGGAGCTCGAGGAGGAGTTCGCGGCGGCCCAGTCCATCTTCCCGCGTGCAGAGGACTTCGGCGTGCACGACCTGATCGACCCCCGCGAGACCCGCCCCCTCGCCTGTCGCTGGATCGAAGACGTGGGCCCCCAGCTGCGAGCGGCTCGCGGGCCCCGCCGCTACGCGATGCGTCCCTGAGGCCCGGCTCGCGGGGCTGGCGCCGTCAACGACCCCGGTACTTCGGACTCCGTCGCGCGGCACGCGCGGCCTTCATCTCCGCGTAGTCGTCGGAGGCGAAGACCATCGACTGGGTCAGCGCTTCCTCCGCGATGGAGCGCTGCACCTCGCCGCTCGCGATGAGGCCCAGGGTGCGCCGGAACATCTTCACCGTGAAGGCTGGAGCCCGAGCGATCTGCTGCGCGATCGCGAGCGCCGTCTCGTCGAGCTTCTCGTCCGGGACCACCCGGGAGACCACGCCGTTGCGGAGCGCCTCCTCGGCGTCCATCACCCGGCCGGTCAGCGCCAGGTCGGCGGCGAGGCCGTGGCCCGCCATCTGGAAGAGGCGCGCGGTGCCGCCCGAATCGGGGACCACGCCGTGGAGGACCTCGGGAAGCCGCATGCGCGCGCTCTCTCCCGCGATGCGCATGTCGCACAGCAGCGCGCGTTCGAAGGAGCCCCCGATCACCCAGCCCTTGAGGACGACCAGGATGGGGCAGGGCATGCTGAAGAACAGCCGGGCGCCGCGGTGTCCCCGCTCGATGAACTCGAGATTGCTCACATCCTCCTTGCGGACACCGAGCTCGGTGGTGTCCCGGCCCGAGGAGAAGGACTTCCCGTTGCCGCGCCAGATCACAGCCCGCAGGCCCGGGCGCTCGTGCAGCTCCGCAAGGATCTCCCACAGCCTCGCATCCATCTCGTCGTTGGCGGCGTTGTGCTTCTCCGGCCGGTTGTTGCTCACGATGGCGACGGAGCCATCGAACTCGAGCAAGAGGGTGTCGCTGCTCATGGCGGTCTCCCACGCAACAGATTCCGCCATGCTAACTCGAATTTGTGGGTCCGCCTGCGGGCACAGCCCGCAGGCACCACAGGCTTCGCTCGCCTGCGGCTCGCTGCGCGCGCCTTCGGCGCTTGCGCTCCCGTCACGATCCTGAGCGTGTGGCGTTGACACGCACCGACCGGCTGTGATCTCCTCCGCCCATGCCCCCCCGCCTGGCCCTCATGGTCCTCGTGCTCGGGCTCGCGCTCGCCGCATCCGGCGAGGTCGCCATCGAGCAGCCGGGTCGGGTCGAGACGTTGCCGAGCCCGCTCCCGCCGCACTGGGTCTTCGTGGGCGATCCTCTGCTGCGTCGCCTCGCCCTGGTGGACCTGGAGGACGGGCGGCTGCGGGGGATGGTCTCCACGGGCTACGGGCTGCCCGGGGCGCTCTTCTCTCCCGTCCGACCCGAGCTCTACGTCCCCGAGACCTTCTACTCCCGCGGCAGTCGGGGCGAGCGCACGGACGTGCTCACGATCTACGACGCCACCTCGCTAGCGCCGGTCGCGGAGGTGTCGCTCCCGCCCAAGCGGGCGCTCAACGCCGTGCCGGTGGTCAACGAGGCACTCTCGGACGACGGTCGCTTCGCGGCGATCTTCAACATGACCCCGGCGACGTCACTCAGCATCGTCGACCTCGCCGAGCGGCGCTTCGCGGGCGAGATCACGACTCCGGGCTGCAGCCTCGCCTACGCCGCCGGCGAGCGACGCTTCGCCATGCTCTGCATGGATGGAGCGCTGCTGCTCGTCCGCCTCGACGAGGAGGGCAAGGAGGCCGGCAAGCTGCGCAGCCCGCCGTTTTTCGACCCGGAGGTCGATCCGGTGGCCGAGAAGGGGGTGCGCTGGCGAGACCTGTGGCTCTTCGTGTCCTTCGCGGGAGTGGTTCATCCCGTGGACGTCTCGGAAGAGACGCCGCGCTTCCTGCCCACCTGGCCGCTCGTGGAGGAGAGCGCAGGTGAGGACTCCTGGCGCCCAGGAGGCAGCCAGCCCCTCGCCGTGCACCAGGCGAGTGGACGGCTCTACGCCCTCATGCACGAGGGAGGGCCCGACACCCACAAGGACCCCGGCAGTGAGCTCTGGGTCTTCGACCTCGAGAGCCACGAGCGGCTCCAGCGCATCGAGCTCGAGAGCCCGGGCTTCACCTACCTGGGCGTGCCCATGGTGTTCGGCGAGGACTGGGTCTGGCCCTTCAACCGCACCTCGGACGGGCTGCTGGCGGTCCTGCCGAGCCCCGGCATCGACTCCGTGAGCGTCACCCAGGACGAGGCGCCGCGGCTGTTCACCTCCGGGATGTTCTCGGGCGGCGTTGCCAGCTACGACGCCCTGACGGGAGAGTTCCTGGGCCGCGTGTACACCGGAAACCTTGGCAACGCCGTGCTCGAGGTGCCGACCGCCCTGGGAACAGGGCAGTGATGGAGCGGCTCGCGCTGGATCCTGCCCTGTGGCTCATCCTGCACGGCGCGGCCTCGCTGCTCTTCTTCTCGGCAGCGGCCCACAAGCTCCGCGACCCGGTACGCTTCCGGGTAGCGCTCGCGGACCACCGGCTGCTGCCGCGAGCCGCCCTGCCGGCGGTGGCCTTTCTCTTCGCGAGCTGCGAGCTGGCCGTGGCGCTCGGCTGTCTGCTCCCAGGGGTGTGCCCCTTCGCCGCGATGGGCGGAGCCGCTCTGCTGTGCCTCTACAGCGGGGCGGTGGGCATCAACCTGGCCCGCGGCCGGAGCGAGCTCGACTGCGGCTGCGGTGGCCCGGCCGGGGGGATGCGCATCGGTCCCGGTCTGCTGCTTCGCAACCTCGGCCTCATCGTCCTGCTGGGGTTCGCCGCCCTTCCGATGGGAGGACGTGCGCTGCATCCCCTGGACGGCGTGACGGTGGTCAGTGGCGTCGGCGTTCTCGCGCTGCTCTACACCGCTCTCGAGACGGCGCTCGCCAACGGATCGCGCACCAGGAGAAGGCTCGCATGGTCGAGGCGCTGATCGTCTCCAACGTGCTGCTGTGGATCGCAGTGGTCGCCCTCGCCGGGCTGGTGCTGGCGCTGCTCCGGCAGGTGGGCGTCCTGCACGAGCGCGTGGCCCCCGCCGGCGCGCTCCTCGGCCGCGAGGGTCCGCGGCCCGGCGAGGTAGCGCCGATCCTCGAGGCCGAGGACTGGTCGGGGCGGAGTCTGCGGATCGGCGGTGCCGATCCAGAGGGTGCGGGCACGCTGCTCTTCTTCGTCTCGCCGAGCTGCCCGGTGTGCAAGGAGCTGCTGCCGGTGCTCTCCTCGGTCTGCGCCGACGAGGATCCGGGACTGCGGCTGGTGGTGGCGAGCGATGGCCCCCGAAAGGAGCACGAGGACTTCGTGCGGCGGCACGGCCTCGAGTCCCTTCCGTATGTGCTGTCGGCCGAGCTCGGACTCTCCTACCAGGTAGGGCGCCTGCCCTACGCGGTGCTGCTTGACGCGGCGGGGACGGTTCGGGCCCGGGGGCTGGTGAACACGCGAGAGCATCTGGAGAGCCTGTTCGAGGCCCGCGAGCAGGGCGTGGCGTCGATGAAGGAGTATCTGGAACGTCGGGCCATCTAGGGGTGGGTCCGCCTGAGGGGATACAGATGGATCGTTTCGATCGCTTCTTCGCAGGTCTCTCGCGGCGGCTGGCGCGCGGGACCTCGCGTCGCGGGGTTCTGGC
>JBDLIK010000238.1:0-5820 GCA_039714895.1 Myxococcota bacterium
CGACCACCCCGATGGTGGCGACCAGGAACGGGGCGAAGGGCGACTCGCCCTCGCCGGTCGAGCGGCGGAAGGCCAGGAGGAAGACCGAGTAGGTCACGCCGGTGGCGAGTCCGAGCAGTGTCCCGAGCACCGGATCGGCTCCGTAGGCGTCGGCGCGGCCCAGGCCGGAGACGAAGGTCATGCCGGCGAAGGCCAGCGGCACGCCGAGGAAGACGGTGCGGCCGGGCCTCTCACCGTGGAGCGCCCAGGCGGCGAAGCCGACGAACAGCACCTGGGTGTTGCCCAGCACGGTGGCGAGGCCGGCGCCGATCCACTGGATGGCGCGATGCCAGAAGGCGAGGTCGAGGCCGAAGACAGCGGCCTGGTCGTCAACGGCAAGCGCATCCCGGTGAGCGCCGAGCGCGATCCGGCCAAGCTCGGCTGGAAGAAACTGGGCGCGGAGATCGTGGTGGAGTCGACCGGGCACTTCGCCAGCCGCGAGGGGGCCTCCAAGCACCTGGAGGCGGGGGCCGATCGTGTGATCATCAGTGCCCCGGCCACCGATCCGGACATCACCATCGTGCTCGGCGTGAACTCGGACCAGTACGACCCCGAGAAGCATCGGATCGTGTCCAACGCCTCCTGCACCACCAACTGCCTGGCGCCGGTCGCCAAGGTGCTTCACGACGAGTACGGCCTCGAGGCGGGCTGGATGACGACCATCCATGCGTACACCAACGACCAGGTCACCCTCGACTTCCCCCACAAGGATTTGCGGCGCGCGCGGGCGGCGGCCATCTCCATGATCCCGACCAGCACGGGGGCTGCCCGGGCCATCGGCCTGGTGATGCCGGAACTCAAGGGCCGCCTGGACGGCTACGCCATGCGCGTGCCGACCTTCGACGTGTCGGTGGTGGACCTGAGCGTTCAGCTCGGCCGCAAGACGGATGCGGAGGCCATCAACGCGGCAATGACGAAGGCGAGCAAGGGCCCTCTCAAGGGAATCCTGCAGATCAGCGACGAACCTCTTGTTTCCATTGACTTTCGTGGCAACCCGCACAGCTCGATCCTGGACGCCCCGAACACCAAGGTCATGGGCGGGAACTTCGCCAAGGTGCTGTCCTGGTACGACAACGAGTGGGGCTACTCCGTGCGGGTGATCGACCTCGCGCTGATGATGAGTCGCTAGCAGCCGCCCCGTGTCCCTGCCCACCCTGGCGACCCTCCTGGCTGCCCCCGGCGGGGTGCGGGGCCGGCGCGTGTTCGTGCGCGCGGACCTGAACGTGCCCCTGGCGGACGGTCGGGTCGCCGACGACAGCCGGATCCGGGCCTCCCTCCCCACCCTGCGCCGGCTGCTTGCCGCGGGGGCGAGGGTGGTGGTCGCCTCCCATCTCGGGCGTCCCAAGGGGACCCCCTCCGGGGCGCTGTCGCTGCGCCCCGTGGCCGCTGCACTCGCCGGCCTGCTGCAGCGCGGGGTGGCGTTCTCGGAAGACTGCGTGGGACCGGAAGCGAAGCGGGCCGTCGAGGAGCTCCGAGACGGGGAGCTGTTGCTGCTGGAGAACCTGCGCTTCCACGAGGGGGAGACGAAGAACGACCCAGCCTTCGCTCGGGCGTTGGCGGACCTCGCCGACGTCTACGTGAACGACGCCTTCGGCACCTCCCATCGCGCCCACGCCTCCACGGTGGGAGTGGTTCCGCTGGTGGCGGCCGCGGCCGCCGGCGACCTCCTGCGCGGCGAGCTCGAGCGCCTCTCGGTGGTGCGCGAGCCGAGACGCCCGCTGCTCTGTCTGCTGGGAGGCGCGAAGGTCTCCGACAAGCTGGCGGTGCTCGAGGCGTTGGCCCCCCACGCGGACGTGCTCGCCCTGGGGGGGGCAATGGCCTACACGTTCCTGCGGGCGCGGGGGGAGCCCACCGGCGACTCCCTCGTCGAGCCCGACCGGCTGGACGATGCGCGGCGGGTGATCGCGGCCGCCGAGCGCTCCGGCCGGCGCCTGCTGCTCCCCTCCGACCACGTGGTGGCGCAGCGGATCGAGGCCAACGCGTCCCACCGGATCTCCGCGACGATTCCGGATGGCTGGCGGGGGGTCGACATCGGGCCCGAGACGGCGGCCGCCTTCGCCTCCGAGGCCCGACGCGCCGGCACCATCTTCTGGAACGGGCCCATGGGAGTCTTCGAGCTCGAGCCCTTCGGATGCGGAACCGAGGCCGTGGCCCGCGCCGTGGCCGAGTCGAAGGGAATCTCGGTGGTGGGCGGCGGAGACTCCCTGGCGGCGATCCAACGGCTCGGGCTGGCGGACCGGATCGGCCACCTTTCCACCGGTGGGGGCGCTTCGCTGGAGTACGTGCAAGGATTGACGCTCCCGGGCGTCGCAGCCCTGGAGGTGGCGGGCTCATGAGAGAGCCGATCCTGGCCGCGAACTGGAAGATGCACAGGACGGTGTCGGAGGTCTCCGACTTCGCCGAGGCCTTCCTACCTCGGGTGGAGGGTGTGCAGGGCCGGGAGGTGGTGGTCGCCCCGCCCTTCCCACTCCTGGAAGCCCTGGCCCGGGCCCTCGAGGGCTCGGGGGTGAGCTGGGCGGCCCAGAACGTCCACCCCGAGGCCCAGGGAGCCTTCACCGGCGAGGTCTCGGCGGGCATGCTGGCGGACCTCGGCTGCGGGTACGCGATCGTGGGTCACAGCGAGCGGAGGGCGCTGTTCGGAGAGAGCAGCGAGTTCGTGAGCTGCAAGGCCGAGGCACTGCTGGCCCACGAGATCCGCCCGATCGTCTGCGTCGGCGAGACCCTGGACGATCGGGAGGCCGGGCGTACCTTCGACCTGGTGGGCGTCCAGCTCGAGGAAAGCCTCTCCCGGATTCCCGACGCAGCCGCAGCCGGGATCGTCGTGGCCTACGAGCCGGTGTGGGCCATCGGAACCGGCCGGACCGCGACCCCCGAGATGGCGCAGGAGGTGCACGCGTTCATCCGAACGCGCCTGGTCGAGCGGTTCGGCGCAAACGGGGACGCCATCCGCATCCAGTACGGCGGCTCGGTCAAGCCCGACAACGTCGGCTCGCTCATGGCCCAGCCCGACATCGACGGTGCCCTGGTGGGGGGCGCGAGCCTCGACCCCGAGAGCTTCGCGAAGATCGTCCGCTTCGACGACTGAGGAGGCCCGATGACCGTCTTCTTCACGGTGCTGCACGTGATGGTGTGCACGATCCTGATCGTGGTCGTGCTGCTGCAGCGGGGCAAGGGCGCGGAGATCGGAGCCGTCTTCGGCGGCGGGGCCAGCTCGACGGTCTTCGGAAGCCGCGGCGCCGGCAACTTCCTGAGCCGACTCACCACCGGGGCGGCGGTGATGTTCATGGTCACCAGCCTGATCCTCGCCTACTACGCCCGGGAGCGCGCGGGCTCCACGGTCTTCGGCGAGGAAGTCGTTTCGGAGAGCGTCGAGGAGTCCCTCGCCCCCGACGCGGGCTCCGAGGAGACCGGGGGAGGCTTCCAGGAGGTGGGTGAGCCCGTGCAGCCCGAGGCCGGCAGCGCCGAGCCGCCGCCGGACGCGCCCGGCGGGCCCTGAGGGCTCTGTTATCCTGCGCCTTCCCGACGTGCGGCAGTGGCGGAATTGGTAGACGCACCAGCTTGAGGGGCTGGCGGGGGCAACCCCGTGGAGGTTCGAATCCTCTCTGCCGCACCATCCCCCAAGCGCGGCGGCCTCAACGCAGCCCCCGATAGCCGCCCCGGAAGTGGATGAGGGGCTCGCTCTCCGACGCGTCCTCGATGGCCTCGACCTGCCCCACGTAGATCACGTGGTCGCCGGCCTCGTGGGTGGCCACGAGCCGGCAGTCGAGGCCCACCAGCGCGCCCGGCAGCAGCGGTGCGCCGGTGAGTGCCTTGCGGGTCTCGAGCCCCTCGAAGCGCCGGTGCTCGTCCTTCTTCGAGGCGAATCTGTCGGAGAGCTTCTCCTGACCCTCCGCCAGCACGTTCACCGCGAAGGCCCCGGCCTCGGCGATCACCGCGTAGGTGTCGGAGGTCTTGTCCGCACACACCAGCACCAGGGGCGGATCCAGGGACACGCTGGCGAACGCGGAGACCGTCATGCCATGCACGCGTCCGGCGGCGCGTGAGGTCACGATGGTCACACCCGTCGCCCAGCAGCCGAGCGCCCGGCGGAAGCGATCCGGGCTCACGGCCAAGGGTGTCGCATCCTCCTCGGTCGAGCCGACGCTGGGCTCAGTTGTCCCGATCCGGATAGCGTTCGTTCAGCTCTTCTTCGCTGAAGACCACGTCGATGCTGCGTGCGTAGGGCTCGCCGTCCTTGACCTGCCAGTAGATGTTGACGCGCTTGCCCTCGGGGATGTCGGTCAGAGCGCCGGCCCTGCCGTTCACCTTGACCGTGGTCCGGGTGAGCACCGAGCCCTCGGGCTTGACCTGGAAGACGGCCTGCTTGCCCTTCTTCAGCATCTTGGCGTCCTTGCCCCTGCCGGGCTTGAGGACCTTCACCGTCACCGTCTTGGCGGTGGCATCGAAGCTGACCCAGTCGGCCTCGGTCTGGATGCTCTTGCCCTTGGACTGCGCCTGCGACACCTGCACCGACGCACCCACGAGCGCCAGGGCCAGGGCGACGGCCGCAGCCGTCGGGAGCGAAACGAAAATGCGCATTGGGTCTCCTTTCCCTCAGCGGCCCTCCCCGCCGGAGGGCTAGGCTACACGCTGAGGGACGTCCCGCCAAAGGCGGCTATTCACCGCCTCCGCCCGCCTCGATCCGGGCCAGGAAGAGGTCGCGGACGTTGGTGCCCGTCGGCCCGGTGCACAGCAGGCCCCCGGCCTTCTCGAAGAAGCCGTGGCTGTCGTTCCGCGCCAGGTGGTCCCGGAGGTCGAGGCCCCGACGCATGCCCCCTCCGGCCGTGGCCCCGTCTGCGAAGGCCCCGGCGGCCTCCGTCGGCCCATCGCTGCCGTCGGTCCCGGCGGCGAGCACCACGACGTCCGCCCGGCCCGCCAGGACGGTCGCCGCCGCCAGGGCGAGCTCCTGGTTGCGCCCGCCCCGGCCCTCGCCCCGGACGGTGACCGTCGTCTCGCCGCCGGCCACCAGGCACAGCGGCTGCGGGGCGCGGACGGCGCATGCGAGCGCGGCCAGCCGCGTGCCCACCCGGCGGGCCTCCCCCACCAACACCTCCCCGAGCGCCACCGGGCGCATGCCGCCGGCTCGCGCCGCCACGCAAGCGGCCCGGCGCGCGTCGGCGTTGCCCGCCAGCACCGCGCTACGCACCGAGGCGAAGATGGGGTCGCCGGGCTTGGGGGTCTCGGCCACCTCCCCCCGTTCGCCGGCTTCGAGATGCGCCCGAACCCGCGGCGACACAAGCGAAAGCAGGCCTCGTGCCGCAAGGACCCGCAGCGCGTCCCGGAAGCTCGTGGGATCGGCCGCGCAGGGGCCCGAGGCGAGCACGTCGGGCCGGTCGTCGGGGACGTCGGAGACGGCGAGGACCCGCACGGGCCGGCCCGCTGCCAGGCCCGCCAGCCGGCCCCCGAACAGGCGGGTGACGTGCTTCCGGACGGTGTTGAGCTCGGTGATGTCCGCCCCCGAACGCAACAGCAGATCGGTGGTGCCCACCAGATCCTCGAGGTCCAGCCCAGGCGCCGGGTGGGTGAGCAGCGAGGAGGCCCCCCCGGAGAGCAGCACCAGGAGCACCTCGCCGGCCGTGGCCTCGCCGAACAGCCGCTCCACCGCGCGGGCGGCGGCAACGCTTCGCGCATCCGGGATCGGGTGACCGGCCTCGTGCAAGGCGAAGCGCTGCAGGGGCCCGCCGTGGCCCTCCTTGGTGACGCAGAGGCCGGCCGCGATCCGCTCCCCGAGGTGCGCCTCGG
>JBDLIK010000239.1:0-5802 GCA_039714895.1 Myxococcota bacterium
AATTCCAGGTGCCCCAGGCCAGTGAGGCTGCCGGGGTCCAGGTCACGGGGCTGTCGCTGACGAAGTTGAACTCGTGCTGCATGCGGCTGGTGGCTGCCACCATGGCCAGGTTGTGGGCGTTGTTGATGGCATCGATGTCCCCGGTGAGATCCACGCGTCGGGTCACGAAGGCGTCCCCTCGGTCGCGGTAGGCAACGAGTCCCACCCGGATCTCCGGGCGGGGCTGGCCGCTGGCCAGCTGATTGGCGATGGACCAGATCTTCTGCTTGGCACCCTCGATGAGCCCGGACATGGAGCCGGTGGTATCGAGCACGAAGACCACCTCGATGCGTGCGGCGCTTCCGGGGACCCCGGAGGCGGGATCCCCGATGGCGGGGGTCCCCCCCGCGCTCCCGCGGGCGTGCGCGACCCAGGCGGTGAGGGCGGCAAGGAGGAGGAAGATCGGAAGCTGGCGGCTGCGTCGCCGACGAAGGGATGCGAACATGACGGTCTCCTGTGGTCCGGGCCGAGAGGATCGGCACCAGTGAGTGGCTGAAGGCTACGCGCCCGGAGCGCGGAGCTCCGTCAAACCCGGGTAAAACCCGTGCTCCGCGCTTTACGCTGGATTTACCTTCAGATCAGGAGACGCAGGCGCAGGAACGCCTCGGCGGGATGCTCCGCGGAGCCATTGCGTTCGCCCTGGGCCCGGGCGGCAGCCACCAGCCCTCCGGCCGACTCCGCCTGACTGGTGTGCGCCGCCAGCGCCTGGAGCTTGGTCTCGAAGCTCTCGCTGACGTCCACCACCAGGTCCCGCTCCTCGCCGTCGAAGAGCCAGACCTCCCGCGGCGCCCAAGGCACGAGGCCCTCGTCGATCTGCTCGGGGTAGAAGTTCGGGTTCGGTGCCCGGGGATAGACGGCGTTCCAGCACGCCTCCCCCGCGGCGCGATGGTCGCTGTGCCCGGGGTGGACACGGCCTCCGAGGGGCTGCCAGAAGGTGCGGGGGTCGTGGGCCAGCACCAGCTCCGGCCGAGAGCGTCGGATCTCGCGCACCAGATCCCGAAGCAGCGGGTCGCCCGGAGAGAGCTCTCCATCGGCGTGGGGCAGGTGGACGACCTCGTCCACGCCGAGGATCCGTCCGGCCTGCTCCTGCTCGGTACCCCGGATCCCGGCGGGATCGGAGAGCCCGCGACCGCCGCGGGCGCCGTTGGTGCACACCAGCAGCGTGACCCGGGCTCCCAGCTCCTGGAGGCGAACCAGCGTGCCCCCCGCCGAGAACTCCACGTCGTCCGGATGGGCCCCTACGGCGAGCACCCGCTCGGGACGGAGGGGCAGATCGTCGGGCGCCACGGCGGCGGCCAGTGTAGCGTGGCAGTGCGCGCGCGAGGGGAGCCCGCAAGTGTCGCGTGGCGTGTGCGCTCGAGGGGAGACTTTGGCACAGGTGATCGTCGTCGGGGCCGGGCCGGCGGGCGCGGCGCTCTCCTATCTGCTGGCGCGCCGCGGTCTTCGCGTCACGCTGCTGGAGCGACACACGGATTTCTCCCGGGAGTTCCGCGGCGAGGCGCTGCTGCCCGGAGGCCTCGAGGTTCTCGAGCAGATGGGGCTCTGGGAGGCCTTCGAAGACGTGCCCCACGTGTCCCTGGAAGGCGTCGAGCTCTACCTGGCGGGGCATCGCCGGACCACCGTCTCCTTCGGGCCGGCAACCTTCGGGAAGCTCTCGCCGCGCTGGACCTCCCAGCCGGCGCTCCTCGAGATGCTCTGCGCCCAGGCGGCCCACTACCCGGGCTATCACCTCGAGCGCGGTGCCACCGCCCGGGGACTCGTGCACGAGGGGGGGCGCTGCGTGGGCGTCCGCGTGCTCACGGAGGCGGGCGAGCGCGAGCTGCGGGGAGATCTCGTGGTGGGAGCGGACGGGCGCTCCTCCATGGTCCGCAAGCGCTCCGGACTCGTGGCGGAGCTCGACCCCACCCCCATGGACGTGGTCTGGTGCAAGCTCCCGCTGCCCGAAGCCGCCAGCGCGCGAACCCTGCGCGCCTATCTGGGCCGGGGCCATCTGCTGATCGCGGTGCCCGTCTACGACGGCCGGCTCCAGGTCGCCTGGATCATCCCGAAGGGGTCCTTCGCCGAGGTGCGCGACCGGGGGATGCCGGCCTGCCTCGAAGAGATGGCCCGCCACGTGTCGCCGGATCTCGCCGAGCACCTGCGGCGCCACCGGAACCATGCGGTGGAGCCGTTCCTGCTCTTCACGGTCTCGGACCGCGTTCGCGAGTGGACGCGGCCTGGCCTGCTGCTGCTCGGCGACGCTGCCCACACCATGTCGCCGGTGGGCGGCCAGGGAATCAACATCGCGCTGCGTGATGCGGTGGTGGCGGCAAACCACCTCGTCCCGGTCCTCGAAGCGAAGGGTTCGGCCGACGCCATCGACGCGGCCAGCCGACGCGTGCAGGAGGAGCGCGTGCCCGAGGTGGCGCGCATCCAGGCCCTGCAGGCCCGCGCACCCCGGGTGATCTTCAACGACGCCTGGTGGGCGCAGACGGCCCTGCGCCTGCTGGTCCCCCTGGCCGGGCCCGCGAGCCGCATCGGTGGCAGCCGGGTGCTGGGATCCATCGCCTTCGGCGTGACCCGGGTGGAGCTGCAGGTCTGATGGCGTCCGTGACGGCGGCGTCGCCGTTCCACGCGGGCGAGCAGCGGGTCCAGGAGCGGCTCGGTGTGCGCGAGGCGATCGAGCCCTGGGCGCGCAAGGTGGTGCGCCCCTTCCTCCCCGAGGAGCATCGAGAGTTCTACGGCCAGCTTCCCTTCGTGGTGGCGGGCGCGCGCGATGCCCGCGGTCGTCCCTGGGCCACCCTCCTGGCCGGCCAGCCGGGCTTCCTGAGCTCGCCCGACCCACGCACCCTGGTCTCGAGCGTCCTGCCCTCTGCCGGCGACGCACTGGCCGGCGCCCTCGCCGAGGGGGCCGACGTCGGTCTGCTGGGCATCGAGCTCGCGACGCGGCGGCGCAACCGCGTGAACGGTCGCATCTCTTCGGCGAGCGCAGCGCGCTTCACACTCGCCGTCCTTCAAGGCTTCGGGAACTGTCCCCAGTACATCCACGAGCGCCACTGGCGCCACCAGCCGCCGAGCGCCATCCCTGCAGCGCGCCGGCACGAGGCCCTCGACGGTCGGCTGGGTGGCTGGATCGAGGGCTCGGACACCTTCTTCATCGCCAGCGGCCACCGGGGCGACGGTGAGAGCCCGGCCTTCGGCATGGATGCGTCGCACCGGGGCGGGCAACCCGGCTTCGTGCGGGTCGAGGACGAGCGTCATCTCCTCTTCCCGGACTACGCCGGGAACAACCACTACAACACGCTGGGCAACCTGCTGCTCGATCCGCGCGCGGGCCTCGTGTTCGTGGACTTCGAGGGCGGCAGCCTGCTCCAGCTCACCGGCCGGGCGACCATCGAATGGGAGGCCACCGACCTCGAACGCTTCCCCGGCGCGCGGCGGATGATCGCCTTCGAGCTCGACGAGGCGGTGGAGGTCGAAGGAGCGCTCCCGCTGCGCTGGGACGCCCCCACCGGCTCCGTGCGATCCCTGCGCGTGGTGGAGAAGCTGCGCGAGAGCGAAGACGTCGTGTCCTTCTCATTCGAGGCGAGGGACGGCGGGCCGCTCCCCGACTGGAGCGCCGGGCAGCACCTGCCGCTCGAGATCGAGATCCCCGGTCAGTCGGCGGTCGCGAGCCGCACCTACTCGCTTTCGAATGCGCCCGGAGCGGGACGCTATCGCATCACGGTGAAGCGGAATCCCCAGGGACTGGTGTCGCGCCACCTGCACGACCGGGTGGACACCGGAGACATCCTGAACACGCGCACGCCGGCCGGCGAGTTCGTGCTTCACGAGACGGGGGACCGGCCCGTGATCCTGGTGAGCGCCGGCGTCGGCCTGACGCCGCTGGTGAGCATGCTCCACGCGCTGGTCGCGAACCGGGGGGAGCGCCGTGTGTGGTTCGTGCACAGCGCCCGGGACGGCCGCCACCACCCGCTCGCAGACGAGGTGCGGCGCCTGGCGCAGACGACGCCCCGCGTCACGCTGCACATCGCCTACAGCGGGCCGCTGCCCGAGGACGAGACCCGCGGCCGCTTCGACAGCCGCGGGCGTATCGACGGAGCGCTCCTGGAGTCCCTGGTGCCCGGCCTCGAAGGCGACTTCTACCTGTGCGGCCCCGGCGGCTTCATGGCCGGGATCCAGGACGACCTCGAGGCCCGCGGAGTCGCGACCGAGCGCATCCACACCGAGTCCTTCGGACCCTGCTGCTGAAGCACGTGCTGGGCGAGGGGTTCTAGGGATCTGCAGCCGCGTCGACTGCGAAGGTGAGACGCTCGGTGAAGCGGAGATCCGTTCCCTGGAAGGCGATCTCCATGGCGTAGATCCCGATGTCGGCGCCCAGGGGGACCGTCACGAAGGCGTCCACCACCCAGCGCCCGGGCTTGAACTCGTAGCCCTGATCCCGCTCGTCGACGATCGCCCGACCGCGGTGGAGGATCCTGGTGTGCAGCGTCCCCGCCACCACGGCCGTCGGAGACTTCGGGCAGAGGACGTAGACGATGCGATGATTGAACTCCTCGCCCGGGCGCAGTCGGTTGGGCAGCAGCTCGAGCTTCTCGATCTCGAAGAAGGGGAGCGGCTTGTCCCTGCAGCCGTACTCTTCGGCGACCTCCTCCGGGAACGACCGGAAGTGGACCCCCGGGTCGCGCAGCGACTTGCGCACGTTGCCGAGCCAGGTCGTGCAGCTCGTGCTGAAGAGCAGCAGCACCGCGAGGGCGGCGGTCGATCCCAGTCGTCTCCGAGCCGTCACTCGCTCAGCGCCTCCGGATGACCCAGCCGTCGCCCGTGGGTCGGCTCGGGGCGGGTTCCGCGCGCCGGGACGCTCGGCGGCGGGGCGAGGGCGGCGAACCCGGCTTCGGCGGCGCCACCCGTTCGCCGGCCGCTGCCTCGGGGTCCGCGAGGGTCGGGGCAGCCTCCTCGCCATCGGTCCCCGCATTCGATTCCGCGCCGTCGGGGACGGCCGCGGAGTCTTCCTCGGAGACGGGTGCCTGGGAGACCTCGCGCTCCCTCGGGAAAGCGGGCGCTTCGACGCTGGCGATCGGCTTCCAGGTCGGTACGGAGAGGGGCGCGAGCCCGACCAGCAGCAGCGCCACGGCCAGACCGGCCGCCCCCGGCACGCTCGCCACCGGTGCGAGCCGTCGTGCGCTCGCTCGGGCGAAACCTTCCAGCCAGGCGAGGAGGCCCGGCTCGGGCGACCGCTGGCCTGGCCAGGGCTCGGCCGGGCCCACGATGTGTGTCGGCCCTTCGTGCCGAGCGATCAGACCCCGCGCCCCCTCGGTGGCGAGGTCCTCCAGCGGGATCGGGGTCGTGTGGGAGTCGGGAGCTCCGACGTCCGAGAGCGGCGCAGGCAGCCAGGCGGGGCTGCGCTCGGACTCGAAGGCCGTCTCCGGCTTGCCATAGATCTCTTCGAGCGCCGCCTCGAGTGCGCCCGCACTCTCGAAGCGTTCGTCCCGGGACTTGGCGAGAGCGACCTGGATCACCTCGTCGAGAGCCTCGGGGATCTCCGGCGAGAAATCCCGTACCGACGGCGGCATCTGCTCCACCTGGGCGCGCATGATCTCGTAGGGGCTGTCTCCGCTGAAGGGAACGCGGCCGGTGAGCATCTTGAACAGCAGCGCCCCCAGGGAGTAGATGTCGGCCCGGGCGTCGATCTCCTGGGCGTGGACCTGCTCCGGCGACATGTACTCCGGCGTTCCCAGCGGATGGTCGGCTTGGGTGAGGCTCGGGCTCCACAGGGCTCGAGCG